>DAOQPR010000032.1:0-14554 GCA_035333265.1 Anaerolineales bacterium | reverse complement strand
GCTGTCCATACCACGTTTTCGCCGAGGTATGTCACGCCGATGTGAACGACTTGCTGTACCAGCGCGATACCGATAAATGCGGCGGCTGTCCACATGAGCGTGGAGAGGGCTTTACCTGCCAGCGCGTCGTCGATGAAGAGGCGCATGATCTGCGGGGCGAGGATTTTTAGCCCAATGCTGCTGAATAACATAATGGCAAGCAGGATGAACCGTCCGCGTTGGGGGCGGATGTGGTCAGAGAGCAGGTTCCAGTAGGATTTGAATGAGAGGTTCATGGTTGGTTCCAGTTGCTTCCGTCATTGCGAGGGCGATGCTTTTCGCCCGAAGCAATCTTATGATTGAGTCTGGGATTGCTTCGCCGCGAAGAACAAGAGCGCGGCTCGCACGCGTGCCTGCGCACGGTACAGGCAATGACGATAAAGAAAGACAATAAAAAAACACGGCGCGGGGTGCGCCGTGTTTTGGAAAGACACAGGAAATTGAGCCGTAGTTAAACGGTCAATGGTTGGCGCACTTCGGGGTAGGTTGTTATTCGGTTGGATTTCCTATGCAGGTTTAGAAGACGTAACGACATTTGAAGTGCGCTCCTTTCTTGAAATATAGTGGTTGCAGTTTACATGAGAGTGGGATGAGTTGTCAAGGTAATTCAAGATTTTCGTCATCCTGACAAACCCAGTAATCGGACTACAATTACCTTGCATGGAGGCTTCATGAAAACCATTTTGCGTGTGCGCTATTGGCGCATCGTTCTGTTCTTTGCCCGCGTGACGGCGAGCATTATTTTCTGGGATATTTTTCTGCGGCGCATTGGGCTGGGCGCTTGGGCAAAAAATACTCGTCCACGACGCTTGCAAAACATTGCCATTCGTTTCCGCGCCCTGGCAATTCGCCTTGGCGGCGTGATGATCAAAGTCGGTCAGTTCCTTTCGGCGCGTTTGGATGTTCTGCCACCTGAGATCACCGATGAACTTTCTGGATTGCAGGATGAAGTTCCGCCCGTGGATTTTGAACCTATCCGCCTCCAGACCGAACTCGAGCTTGGTTCTGCCATCGAAAAAGTTTTTCTTACCTTTGAGAAAGAACCCGTCGCCGCCGCCTCATTGGGACAAGTCCATCGTGCGAAGTTACTCCCGAACGAAGCCGAAGCGATGGGCTTTGAAAATGTTGTGGTGAAGATTCTGCGCCCGAATATCGAGCAGATCGTCGCAGTGGACATGTCCGCGATACGGGTGGTGGGCGGCTGGCTCAAACGCTACAAACCTGTGAGCGACCGGGCGGATGTCCCTGCCATTGTGGAGGAATTCGCCACGGTTCTGAACGCGGAGTTGGATTATCTGTCAGAGGGGAAAAATGCTGAGACTTTTGCAACCAACTTCAAAGACGATGGAGGCGTCCATGTGCCACGTGTAGTATGGAATCGCACCACGCGCCGCACGTTGACTCTGGAAGATGTCACTTCTATCAAGATCACCGATTACGATGAACTTACGGCGGCGGGTATCAGCCGAGCTGAGGTAGCAGATCGTTTATTGGCAACCTACCTGAAGCAAATTTTTGAAGATGGATTTTTTCACGCTGATCCGCATCCTGGAAATTTATTTGTGATGCCATTGGATGAAAAAGACGCAGACGGCTTTACCAAATTTCGCCTGACTTTCATTGACTTCGGCATGGTTGGGCGCATGCCGGATAAATTGGTTGAAGGTCTGCGGGAGGTGGTGATTGCGGTGGGCTTGCAAGATGCGCCACGACTTATTCGGGCGTATCAGACCTTGGGAGTATTGCTCCCAAGTGCGAACATCAAATTGTTGGAAGAAGCCAGCGCCCAGGTCTTTGACCGCTTTTGGGGTAAGAGCATGAACGAACTGCGCAGTATTCAGCATAGCGACATGATGAAGTTCGGTTTGCAGTTCCGTGAATTGATGATCGCCATGCCGTTTCAAATTCCAGAAAATCTTCTACTCCTGGGTCGCACTATCGGGATTTTATCTGGCATGTGTACCGGTTTGAACGCCGACTTCAATCTCTGGCTGCAAATTGCGCCCTATGCCAAAAAACTGACCGAAGGTGAAGGCGGCTCGGTCTTTGATACCTTTCTGAATGAGGCTGGTGAATTGCTCAAAACTCTCATCGCCATCCCCGGTAGAGCAGAGCGCGTCCTCGGTCGCATCGAACGTGGACAGTTGAACGTCGAAGCACCGCTTGTCAATTTGCAGATTAGCTACCTGGAACGTTCCGTGAATCGGTTGACGGGCGGAATTGTGTTTTTAGGTCTGTTGATCGCCGGTGCAATTTTATATGATGGACACACCCTGCTTGGGCAGGGTCTTTTCGGCGGTGCGGGAGTTGCCTTGTTTTACACTCTTTTTATGGTGCGTGGAAGGCGTCCGTTTCGGTAAAAAAAGTAGGACAAGCTTAAGCTTGTCCTACTTTTTTTATGAAGATTTTTCTTCCGTTCGCTTGATGGCAGCATCGATTAGACTGCGGAAGGCGAGCAGCGCTTCCTTGCGGGCGGCGCGACGGTGCTCCAAAAAGCCGGGCGGCAGGATCGTCTCCATGCTCTTGCGCATTTCTGCGCGGGCGGCTTTCATGTGTTCCAACGCCTCAGGCGGAAGTTTATCTTTCATGGATTTGCGTTTTGTTTCGCTCATTAGATACTCCTTGTTTCAATGCGATTATAGCACCGACTCATGGAAACATCTTCAGTGTAGCTGGGGCCACTGGAGGTGGGCCGTTGTCGGGGCGGGGTGAGGCGGGGTATTTTGTGAAACTTTCTGCTAACAAATCCGTAATTTGAGTGGAATCACACGCAGAAATTATTCTGGTTATACTGTCCTTGTTATGAGCATCAGGTCGAACACGCCATCCACAGTCACCACTACCTCACTAAGGAACCGGCCGGTTTTGCGGTTGGTCCTGCGAGGGGTGTGGTTTTTGGTGGTGGCATATATTGTTTATCTGATCGGCGTTGGGGTTGATGGATATGTCAGCAGGCTTTCTTCCAATGCCGGTATGCTCCAACGGATCACCAGTATTGGGTTCAACCTATTATCTTTTTCCACCATTGATGTTGGCTCGGATCTGTATATTTACCTGGGGTATTTTGCCCTGGCGGTGATCATTTTCATTCAGCGTTCGGATGATTGGTTTGCGATCTTTTTGTCGCTCATGATTCTGACGTTTGGGGCGCGCGTCACGAGTATTGCAAGCGAATTGTCGAATTCTGCCATGTCGGCTTATTGGGTCAGCCCAATTGTGATGATGGGGGAAGCGGGTATTGTTCTATTGGGGTGGTTATACCCGGATGGTAGTTTTTACCCGAAGTGGCTTCGTTATATAGTTCCGATCTTCCTTTTGAATGTGATCCTGTTTTACTGGCCGGGTTCGCCTTTGTATATTGGCAAACTGCATTATGTAGTCTATGCGATCGGCTCTCTGTTTTGGTATCTTTTTTCAGGGGCGTCTCTTGTCCAACGATATCGGCATACATTGAACCCAAATCAAAAACAACAGATCCGCTGGGTTTTCGCAGGTATGATGGGGCCGCTATTGTGGTTCGTTTTGTTCAATATCCCCAGTCTGTTTTTCCCATCTCTGCGCGACGATACCTCTGTTACCTACCTGACCTTCCAGATCATAATGCGTTTGGTGGGGATTGTTCTGTTCCTTGTTTTGCCAGCCAGTATTGCGATTGCCATTGCCAGATATAAGCTCTTCGATATTGACCTGCTGATTAACCGGGCAATCGTATATGGGGCGTTATCTGTGGCGTTGGCAGCGGTTTTTGGTCTTGTTCTCGTCGTGATTACATCGTTGATCAATCTGTTTGCCAACGGTCAGGATCATTCCATTGGACTGATGCTTTCGGCACTTGCGGCGGGAGCCTTGTTTCAGCCAACGCGCAAGGCTCTTCAGCGGAATGTGGACCGCTTGATCTATAACATCCATATTGATTACCTGAAGACGCCGGGCAATTTTAAGGGGGGACATCATACCGATGTGACCGCGCAGGCCCCAGCTTTGTTTTCGCAATATGAAAACCTTGCCCTGATCGGAAAGGGCGGCATGGCAGAGGTTTATCGAGCCGAGCATCCGACGAATCATACGCCTGTGGCGATCAAGGTGCTTCTGGCCAACCTGGCGGAGGAGGAACAGTATCTTCTCCGTTTTCAGCGGGAGTCGCGTATTTTAGCCGGTTTGCAGCACGGAAATATTGTCCGTTTGTATGATTTTGGGGAAGAGAACGGAATTTATTACATGGTGATGGAATACTTGAACGGAATGAATCTCTCTGCATTTCTTCGGCGCAGGGGACAGGTGAAATTGGACGAACTACAGCCAATCTTGCGGGATGTATCTAGTGCATTGGATTATGCCCATACCTCTGGTCTGGTGCATCGGGATGTCAAACCATCCAATGTCATGCTGGATGGAAAAGATGATGCCTCCAGGCGGGCTGTGTTGACCGATTTTGGCATTGTAAAAGTATCCACATCCCTGAGCAATATCACTGCAACTGGAATGGTAGGTACCTTCGATTACATTGCGCCCGAACAGATCCAGGCTTTGAAGGAGATCGATGGCCGGGCGGATATTTATGCCCTTGGCGTGATGACCTATCAACTTCTAACCGGCGTTTTGCCTTTTCACCGAAATTCACCCGGCTCCGTTTTGCTGGCACACATGACTACACCCCCCCCTGACGCCCGCGATATACTGCCATCGTTGTCTCATCGCTCAGCGAAAGCGATTCAAAGGGCAATGGCGAAAAATCCCGATGAACGATTTGCTACAGCCGCCGAGTTTTTAGAAGCAGTGGTTTAACCCAAAGTTGTCGTTCGGCACTGTCTTAGCATTAATTGGGCGATCTCCAGCCTTTTCATAATTCAGCGGTTGAATGATTCAGTTTTGGTCGGCCCAGCCATGATTTCATCTAAAGCGGGCTTTCAAACTTGTGGGTAATATCCGGCATGCAGGTCGGTATAATAATTCATCATAAAATAATCTATTCATATGATGGAAAAGGGAGAGCCATGTTTAATTCATCTGATAAGGAGTATTTGGTCACATTGTTTGAATATGCGCCAGTTTCACTTTGGGAACAGGATTTCAGCCAGATCAAGCAGGCATTCGATGTTTTGGCCGAGGCGGGGGTTACATCTTTGGACCATTACCTGGACACGCATCCGGAATTTGTTGACGATTGTATCGGCAAGATCAGGGTTCTCAATATAAATGAAAAAACAGTCTCAATGCTTAAGGCGGAATCAAAGGAACAATTACTTGCCAGTCTGGATCAGATATTTCGGGATGGAATGCGCCATCATTTTCGCAGCGAATTGGTAGCGTTGTGGCAGGGCAGAGTGAATTGGTCTGGGGAGGGAGTCAACTACACTCTGGATGGGGAGGCGTTGGATGTCATTCTGCATTGGAGAATATTGCCTGGATACGAACAAACCTGGAGCCGGGTCCTGGTTACACTTGAAAATATTACATCCCGAAAAAATGCAGAACGCCGAATGACCAACCTGTTTGAAGCCTCACCGATCTCCCTTTGGGAGGAGGATTACAGTGAGATCAAGGCGTATTTCAACTCCCTGCGTGCGGAAGGCGTGGTCGATCTTGAAAGTTACTTAAGAGCCCACCCTGAAGTCACATTGCATTGCGCCAGCCTGATTAAGGTTTTGAATGTGAACCAAAAAACCCTCAATTTGTTTGGCGCCCAGACCAAGGAACAATTAACGTCAAACCTTGGCCAGGTATTTCGAGATCAGATGGAATCTCATTTCTCACGAGAACTGGTCGACTTGTGGAATGGGAAGTTGACATATGAAACGGAGGGTGTTAATTATTCACTTACCGGTGAACCCATTCAGATCTTGTTGAACTTTCGCATCATGCCGGGTCACGAAGAGACCTTTGACCTGGCGCTGGTGACCATTCAGGATATTACCGCGCGAAAAAAGGCCGAGGAATATTTGCAATATCTCGGCTCACACGATGTAATGACCGGCTTGTATAACCGCACCTATTTTGAAGATATGCTCCAAAAATTGGAAGCCACCCGTCAAGACCCTATAAGCATTATCATCGCAGACCTGAATTATCTTAAACGAGTTAATGATGCATTTGGACATCGGGCGGGAGATAAGCTGATCCAAAGGGCAGCAGAGGTGCTTCATTCCGGAATGGATCCTGCGTATATAGCAGCCCGGATCGGTGGAGATGAATTTGCCATTATTCTGCCCGGTAAGGATGAGGATGATGCAGCCGAGATCATAAAACGAATTCTGGCACGGGCGGCACTGAACAATAAATATTACCGCTCTCCTGAATTAAGTATTTCACTTGGCAGTGCCACCAGTTATCCCGGAATGACATTGGAACGGGTCATCAATG
Source organism: Anaerolineales bacterium (assembly GCA_035333265.1). Classification (GTDB taxonomy): domain Bacteria; phylum Chloroflexota; class Anaerolineae; order Anaerolineales; family Villigracilaceae; genus Villigracilis. The sequence goes on along the minus strand of DAOQPR010000032.1, from coordinate 8,155 downwards.
CTGCGGATGACAATATGTATAAGAATAAAGCAGAGTATCATCGCAGACGCAGGGATGACACCCAGCCCATTCACTGATTCATGGCAAGCAAGGCATAGGCTCCGAATGCGCAAATAATAATGCCGGAAATTCGGTTGATCCAGGCCATATGAGTTTGTGTCAGGCGGTCCCGCAGGATTCCCACGATCAGGCTAAGAGTTAACCACCAGGCAGCTGAGCCGGTGAACACTCCTGCCACCATGACCAGGGGAGAACCGGTTTTGCTGCCAAGCATGGTTCCTGCAAATATGGCAGCAAAAGCCAGAATGGTCATGGGGTTGGTAATGGTCAGGAAGAACGTCGAGAGATACATGCCTGCCAGCCCATCCTGACTTGCTTCCGCGGCGCGCTCGGCAGGTTTTTCGCGAAATGTTTTTATCCCCAAATAAATTAAGAACACCCCACCAATGACCCGGAACCAAATGGCATTTTCAACCAGAAGGCTGGTAACCGCCGAAAGGCCGAAGGCGGCAATTGCGCCATAAACCATATCTGCACTGGCGGCCCCAAGGCCGGATAAAAAACCCGCCAATTTACCGTTGGCAAGGGTGCGCCGGATACATAAAACACCGATCGGCCCAACAGGGGCCGCAATTGAAATTCCAATGATGAATGCACGAATGAAAAGGGATAGAGTCTCTGAAGTCATAAGTTATTTTGCCAGGGTAATTTTTCCAGGTCAACATTTCCACCGCTGAGGATCACGCCGATCTTCAAGCTGGTAAGATCGATCTTGCGCTCCCACAAAATACCAATAGGAACCGCCGCGGAAGGTTCGATCACAAGTTTGGCGCGTTCCCAGATAAACTTCATCGAAGCAATGATTCCCTGTTCACTTACTGTAACTATTTGTTCAACCCTCTTTTGAATGATCGGGAAGGTCAACTGTCCAAGAGAAGTAAGCAAACCATCAGCAACCGTTCTGGGATTTTGTGACGGAATGATTCTGCCCGCCTGTAAAGATCGATAGGCATCATCAGCCATCTCCGGCTCTGCGGCAATCACGCGAATCCCCTTTTGTGTTTCCGTGGCTGCGATGGATGTACCACTCAACAATCCGCCGCCGCCAACGGGGGCAATGATCACATCCAGATCAGAGACATCCTCAAGCAGTTCCAACGCCGCCGTGCCCTGACCTGCAATCACATACTTATTATCGTAGGGATGAACAACGGTCGCACCCGTATCGGACCTGATTCTCTCCATTGTGCTTTCCCTCGCCTCGATAGTCGGCTCACAAAATGTGATCTGCCCTCCATAGCCTGCCACCGCATTTTTCTTCACCTGCGGCGCATTGCTTGGCATCACAATGTACGCCGGAATTCCACGCATTTTTGCCGCCAGCGCCAATGCCTGCGCATGATTTCCTGAGGAATGGGTCACTACGCCGCGTGCAGCTTCTTCATCGGTCAATGACCAGACTGCATTCGAAGCGCCGCGAAATTTAAACGCACCAACTTTTTGCAGGTTTTCACATTTTAAATACACCTGCGCCCCAACCTGTTGATTTAGGCTTTCATTTGTCAATACCGGGGTACGGTGGGCATAAGGTTTGATTCGTGTAGCTGCCTGGCGAATGTCTTCAAGCGAAACAGTCATCTCTTAATCTCCAATCTTCTAATAGCCTTTTTCAAAATCAACCTGATATTTCAGCGCTTGGCCTTTGATGAACAAATGATAGTTTTCAATAAAAACCCTGGCAATATCCTCGGGCAGGCTTGGTGCAGACGTGTGAAAGGTCATCGTTAAGTTCTTTGTCGTCCAAAACGGATGATCATTTGGCAATGGCTCTTGTTCAAAGACATCCAAAACCGCGCCTGCAATCTTATTCTGTTCCAATGCATCGATCAATGCAGTCTCATCCACAGCCGACCCACGACCCACATTAACGAACAAAGCATGCGAAGGCAGAGCACCCAGGATATTTGCATCAATGATCTTTCGCGTTTCCTTCGTGTTTGGCAAAATGCTTACGAGATAATCTAATCCTTCTGCAAAATTGTGGAGTCCGGCAGCTTGTTGTTGGTCAATGGGCGAACCCGTTGATCTTGTCGGGTGAAAATACTCATCCACATCGACACTTGTTTCACTCGCTCTTGTATATCCCCGTACCCGCATTCCGAAAAATTTTGCCGCACGGGCTACATCTACACCGATGGAGCCAACTCCCAACAAGCCAATGGTCTTTCCGCACAAGGTTCCTGTGAGCGATATATCCCATTGTTTTAACTTTTGCGCCTCCATACGACTAAAGATTTTTCGTTCGTGGGCAAGCAAATAGCCGAAAATATATTCAGACATCAACCCGCCAAAGACACCACGGGCATTTGTCAGGACGTAATCCCGCCTTAGAGATGGGTCGAGCAGCGGTTCAACCCCGGCCCAGGTTGCCTGCACCCATTGAACTTCCTTCAACCCCGAGAGCGCCGCGCGGATTAGGTCTGGTTCACCCAGAACAATGTCGCCATATGTGGTTGGTGTTTCCAGTATCTTCAATTCCGGCAGATTCTCCGCTTCGATGACGGAATGATATCTTTGCTGTTCTTTGGAGAGGATCAGTAGGGTGGGCATATTGCCTGCAATTTTACCCATGATTTTCAGACTATAATGGAAAATATGAGTTCAGTTTCACAGTCATTTTATAGGTTCATGTCCGGTATTATTGATTATGCTGGGCTATATCCTCCGGCTAATTTGCCGCTTGACGAGGCATTTCGAAACTTTGTGGGTTACCAGAATTCAGCAGAAGCCTGGATGCTCTCACGCTTTATTATCCCGGCCCGACGCCTCGCAGAATTATCCCTTCCTGACACCGAAGCAAAACAGTTCTCCTTTTCTGCTCTTGCTCGTGGCGGCAAGGATTTGAATGAATTCGTTGAGAACATCAAACTCGATCTTGATGATATTCGCCGCTTTCAGGAGCCTAATCGTTCTTGGGCCCTCGTCGATTTATTCGAAGTGGCACTGCCCGCCTCTGCATTGACCGATAAAAACCGCGCCAGTGATCTGGTGAATCAAATTTCAGACCTTGTAAATAAGAATGGTATTACCATCTATATGGAAGCGCCATTTGGTGAAGGCTGGCAGGTGCAGGCAGAGAAATTGATCCGTGCCCTGCGCAAGGTGAAGGATCGGCATGTGGGTTTCAAGCTTCGCACGGGAGGTATAACCCCAGATACATTTCCGTCCATAGAGCAGGTGGCGTGGGCGATTCTGGAAACGCATGATTCAGGTATCCCGCTCAAATGTACAGCGGGCTTGCATCACCCGATCCGGCATTTCAATGCAAGCGTTCAGACCAAAATGCATGGTTTTCTGAATGTTTTTGGGGCAGGCCTGCTGGCTGCTGCAAATGACATAACCCAAGATCGTGTCCGAGCCATTCTGGAGGATGAAAACCCGGAAAGTTTTCATTTTGAGGATGTTGATTTTGCATGGAAAGACTTGCGTGTAACTGCCTCTGAAATAAAGAAATTGCGCCATCAGGTTACAACCTTTGGGAGTTGTAGCTTCGATGAGCCGCGTGAAGATCTTCGTAATTTAAATTTGTTGTAGGTTGCATTTGTAATGCACCCTGTTTATATTCTGGTGACATTTTTTTTTGCTTGTACTCAACCAAAACCTTTTGATCAGGAGACTGAATGCCTTTCATTGATGTTCCCTCCGATTCTGATTTTCCGATTCAAAACCTGCCTTATGGTGTATTTTCAACAAGATCGAATCCCACCCCACGGATTGGTACACGGTTGGGTGATAGGGTTATCGACCTTGCCAACCTTGATGAGAAAGGTTGGCTCGGAAAACGATCGGGCTTTTTCGGCGATGGGACTTTGAATCGTTTCATGACGGCAGGGCGGGATGTTTGGAGAGAGACCCGTCAGCGTTTGACTGATTTGATGGATAGGAGCAAATCTCCCGTTGGCAAGGAGGCGATTTTTTCGATTCAAGATGTTCAACTTCATCTTCCCGTTTCCATTGGAGATTACACTGATTTTTATGCTTCGCGTGAACATGCTACGAATGTGGGTATCATGTTTCGTGGAAAAGAACATGCGTTAATGCCGAACTGGCTGCATTTGCCAGTGGGTTATCACGGACGTGCGAGTTCTGTGGTGCTTTCTGGTACGGATGTCACCCGCCCATGGGGGCAGGTCGCGCCTAAAGGGCCGCCGCCAGAGTTCATTCCGTCCCGCTCATTGGATTTTGAATTGGAGCTGGGCTTTTTCGTTGGAATGGGGAATGAACTGGGTAAACCCATATCCATTGAGAACGCAGCAGAGCATATTTTTGGCATGGTGTTGCTCAATGATTGGAGTGCGCGCGATATTCAAACCTGGGAGTACCAGCCGTTGGGACCGTTCCTGGCGAAGAATTTTGCGACATCGATCTCGCCGTGGGTTGTGACGATGGATGCGCTTGAACCGTTTCGTATGCATGGGCCGATACAGCACCCTGTGCCTCTTCCTTATCTCAATACGAATTCCAAAAATGGATATGATATTCACCTGGAAGTTGCCCTGCAATCTGCCAGTATGAATGCTCCGCAAATCATCAGCCGCTCAAATATGAAGTATTTATATTGGGGCATGGATCAGATGATTGCTCATCACACTGTTACAGGCTGTAATCTGCGAGTTGGTGATCTGTGCGGAACAGGTACGATCAGCGGGCAAACCGAAGATAGTTATGGCTCATTGCTTGAATTAACCTGGCGCGGTGAAAAGCCAATTCGGTTATCGAGCGGTGAGCAACGGACATTTTTGCACGATGGGGATGTTGTAACGATGACGGGCTATAGCCAGGGCAGTGGATATCGAATTGGATTTGGTGAAGTGACAGGGAAAATATTACCGGCATTGGAATCAAAAGCGAATTAAGGATCATCTCTGTGAAAAGCATATTTCGCCTTTTTATTTATCTATTAAAACGCGGGTTGGGTATTTTATTAACATTAGTTTTTGGAATTCTTTTAGTGGTCGTTATAATGAATCAAAGCGGCTTTATCGACGATGCCATCTACAAAGAGGCCCGTAATGAAGCCCGCGCCTACCTGGCAAATAACCCGGCGAAAAATAATTTCTCCAATGCTGGCGATCGCGAAAAATTCATAGCCAATCTTGCAGATGCGATTGCCGATGAGGCTGGAGTTAATTTGCCGTATTGGCAAAAACAACTCCGCTGGACGTGGAACATGCTAACCTTTCAATGGGGTGATGTTAAAGGTGTTCTGGTAACAGATGCGGGTTCGATCCCAACCTTTTCAGTAGCATCCGGCCCCTCCTCCCTTCGCTTTCGGGCGATCAATATCATTGCTGAATTCTTCCCAGATACATTGTTGATCGTTGGTGTGGCGTACGTGCTTGTATTTATATTGGGACTCCCCTTATCTCTGCGCCTTGCACGTTCATACAACAGCCTGCCCGATCGCCTTATTGCAGCATTGGCTCCGCTTTCTGCCATTCCATCCTGGGTGTATGGCATTGTTTTGATCACCATTTTTGCAATTCAATTGCATTGGCTGCCGATTGGCGGAAAATATGACCCGCTCATCCCTCAAGATGCGGAAGAAAGATTCTATATGGTGGCGCGTCATAGTGTTTTGCCTGTGCTCTCGATTTTCCTCAGCATTTTTTTTCAACTTGTGTACACATGGCGTACTTATTTTCTGCTCTATGCCAAGGAAGATTATGTGGATCTTGCCATTGCGAAGGGACTACCGCATCGCATTGTGGAGTGGCAATATATTCTCCGCCCAACGTTGCCCTATATTCTAACCAGCTTCCTGTTCATGCTGGCAAGTTTTTGGCAAATGACCACTGCGCTTGAATATTTTTTCAACTGGAGCGGTATTGGCTTCATGTACATCCGCTCTTTGCTGATGGACGATTTGATCGTTACACTGGGGGTGGTAGTGATCTTTGCCTATTTTTTGGGCGGCATTGTATTATTTCTTGATATTGTCTATCTGATTGTGGATCCACGCATCCGCTATACGGTCTTAAATCAACCGCAAGATGCGCGCGGGCGGCTTGTAACGACCAAAGCCAAATTTCATCGCCAGCCCATCAAAATAAGATTTAGCCTGCCGAGAATTGCTCCCGCCGAATGGGCAATAAGTTTGAAAGAATGGTTTGATTGGGTGGCAAAGCCATTTCTTCTGGATGTACGAAGAAATCCCGCCTCTTTACTAAGCCTAGGCTTGATCGCTGTCCTGATTTTGATCTCTACTCTTGTGCCTTTTGTTTACCCATATGATCAGCTTGATACATTGTGGAGCCCGGCGCCACTAATGTATAAGATGCGACCCGAACTTGCCCGGCCGGTCTGGTTTAACTGGTTTCTGGCACATGATATGCCTGAAAACATCATCTTTGACTCCCGGGTAGATCCATCGGTCAAGAGTATGGTTCAAACCGATGAAACAGTAACAACCACATTTACCTATACGTTTGACGTGCCCGATGGAGGATTCCCTCAGAATATCTATCTGTATGCTCATGTGCAAAATGTACAGCAGGAACCTTTCATGTTGGTAACCTGGTATACCCCGGATGGGCGCGAACTGAAATTGAAGAATGCCTCACTTCAAAATGGCGAAGTTTACGATGTATCTGAGAATGTCCCATTAAAATATTTGGATGACCGCTATCGCAGGCTGTCTTTATACTTGGGCGGCACGGGGGAATCTCCGCACCGAGCCTTGTTTGCAGACCCATCCAAAAATGAGCTGACTCCGCTTGGCGGGCGTTATCAAGCTGTTGTCGATGTGATTGCCTTTAACCCGGATGCGCAAGTGGATTTGGAGTTTGTCTTATTGGGTCAGACATATGGCTGGGCAGGGACAGACCATCGTCGCCGCGAGATTGGAGTGGGTTTGCTGTGGGGACTGCCGATTGCGTTAGGAATTGGCACGTTGGGCGCTGTGGCCACTTCGTTCCTTGCCATGTTCATTTCGGCTTCGGGTGTTTGGTTTGGCGGCTGGCTGGATGCGCTGATCCAGCGTATTACAGAAGTGAATATGATGCTGCCAATCCTGGCGATTGGAGTTTTGCTGGCAGTATATTTTGATATCAGTATATGGACGGTATTGGCAATTGCCGTTTTGTTAAATGCATTTGGCAGTACCACACGTACCTTCCGGGCCGCGTTTTTGCAGGTAAAAGAGGCGCCGTACATCGAAGCAGCTTTAACCTATGGCGCAAGCGGATTTCGGATCATTACGCAATATATGCTTCCACGTATTTTTTCAACTGCCATCCCTTTGGTGGTTATGTCCATTCCAGGGTATGTCTTTCTTGAAGCAACACTGGCTATTTTTAAGCTTCAAGCATCCTATGTCCCAACCTGGGGCAGTATTATTTATGATGCCGTGACCAATGGTGCCATGCGTGGACAATATTACTGGCTGCTGCAGCCAATAGGCGCTTTGTTGATCACAAGCCTTGTTTTTTCAATGCTTGGGTTTTCGTTGGATCGTATTCTTAATCCGCGCCTGAGTTCCAATTAAGAGGTTATGAACTGCGTGCCGCAATCGCCGTTGCTGCCGCGCGGGTGTGGACATGCAGCTTTTCGAAGATGGATTTCAGGTGCCGCTTGACTGTATTGGTGGTAATGACCAATTTTTCCGCAATTTCTTTGTTGGTCAAACCTTGCGCAAGCAGGTCGAGCACTTCGCGTTCACGGTCGGTCAGCACGTTTAACTCGCTGGAGCCTTCCCCGGTTTGTTTTGATTCTGCCAAGATTCGTTTGAAGGCGTTGCGGTCGAATGCTTGTTTTTCGATATAGGTGGTGATCGAATGTTCGGCGTAGATGCGCCGAATATCTTCCGGCTCGGAGAGCCCACTGATCACAACGGTGGGAATGTGGTGCCCTTGTGTGATTTTCAGCAGTTGCAGACCGTCGAGGTTTTGTTCCCCGCTTGATTGGCGCAATGCCAAGTCAATGATCGCCAGAGTAAATTTTTCTTTGCGCAGCATGCCAAGCGCTTCACCAAAACTGGCAGATACAACAGGCTGAAACTCAGATTCGTAGATAAGGTCTTCGAGAATGCTGCGCCAGCCCGCATCGTCGTCCACGACGAGAACCTTCGGTGTGAGCGAGTTTTGGGAAACAGGAG
>DAOQPR010000031.1:0-14595 GCA_035333265.1 Anaerolineales bacterium | reverse complement strand
AGGCGCTTCTCTTCACGCAGAACATAGCCGCGCTGTTGAATTGTGGATATGGTCGGTGCATATGTGGATGGGCGGCCGATGCCATTCTCTTCCAAGGCTTGAACCAGGGAGGCTTCTGAATATCGCGGCGGCGGCTGGGTAAAGTGTTGTTCAGGAATCAAGCGAATCAATTCCTGCTTTTGGCCTTCCGCCACACCTGCAGGAATTTTTACATCTTCTTCCTCATCCTGAACTTTTGCATCTTCGTTTTTGGCTTCTTCATACACCACAAGAAAGCCGGGGAATTTTACCGCCGAGCCGGAGGCGCGCAGCAAGTATTCATGAGCTTCGGTCTTGCCTGTGACCTCCACCTGCAAGGTATCGTACACGGCCACTTCCATTTGCGAGGCAACGAAACGCTGCCAGATCAGGCGATATAACTTAAACATGGCAGGGTCGAGAAATTCCTTTACCTTTTCGGGGTCTCGCATCACAGCCGTGGGACGAATGGCCTCGTGAGCCTCCTGTGCATTGGCAGATTTGGTGCGATAGACCGGCGGTTCGGCAGGCAGGAAATCATTGCCATATTTACCAACTACATAATCGCGGGCCTCTTTTTGAGCGATGGCCGAAACATTGGTCGAGTCGGTACGCATGTAGGTAATAAGGCCGGTGGTACCACCTTCGCCGACATCCTGACCTTCATACAGTCCTTGAGCCAGTGCCATGGTACGCTTGGCTGTGAACCCCAGTTTACGAGATGCCTCCTGCTGGAGCGTGGATGTAGTAAATGGCGCTGAAGGCTTTCTGCGGCGTTCGCCACGCTTGACCTTTGTGATGGAAAACGAAGCTGTTTCAAGGTCTATGAGGATTGGGCGAACCGTTTCCTCATTGGGAAGTTCAGGTTCCTTATCATCCACCCGAACCAGTTTGGCGATAAAGTTTGATTTCAATTTTTCAGGTTTGAACTCACCATGAATCGTCCAATATTCCACTGGTTTAAAGTTCTCGATCTCAACTTCACGTTCAACAATGAGACGCAAGGCTACCGATTGCACACGTCCCGCAGAAAGACGTCCCCGAACCTTTTCCCATAGGATCGGGCTGATGCTATAACCAACCAGACGATCAAGCACACGGCGAGCCTGCTGTGCATTGACCAGGTTCATGTCAATATTGCGTGGATGTGAAAAAGCCTCAGCGACCGCAGGGGCCGTGATCTCATGAAAGACCACACGCTTGGCGCGTTCGGGGTCGATTCCGGCAGATTCCATTAAGTGCCAGGAGATCGACTCACCTTCACGATCAGGGTCGGTTGCAAGGAAGATTTCATCGGCCTTCTTTGCCAATTGTTTGATCTCTTTCACAACTTCTTTTTTCTCGTTTGGCACACGATACTTCGGTTCGAAATTATTTTCAACATCCACCGAAAGCTGTGATTTCAAAAGATCACGCACATGGCCCACCGAAGCACGCACCGTATAGCCTTTTCCGAGAAAACGCCCTACAGTTTTTGCTTTTGCAGGTGATTCCACGATGACAAGCTTTCCCTCACGCACTTCCACCTTTTCTGGTTTGGGCGGCGGAATCAATCCGGCATGGGCATCGGTCTTTCCCATTCGAAATAGTTTTGTGCCACAAACGGGGCAAATACCAGTTGTAACAGCAGAGCCCTTGGCATTAAAACCAGCCAGCGGGTCTTGCATCTCCCGTTTTGCTTTGCACTTCATACAATAAGCTTCCATTAATTATCCTCCGATACATGCGTATGTTCGTCTCACGAGCAAGGCATGTATATCCAACTTTACACAAAAAATCCCGTAAGTACCTTACGGGATGAACATTCTACAGCAGTTTTTCGTTTTTTTGCAAATTGATTTTTTTCGAAAAAACAAAACCTCCACAATAAACAAAGAAAATACGTACAATTTCCTCGTAATCGGTGCCTTGCAAGGTTAAGTTTTTGCCATATCAATTGAACACATTTGCTTACAGGAATTTTTCCTGCCGATGCTTTTTCAAATGCTCTACCACTTCCTTGACCTTTTGAGATTGATCGGTCTTGCAGATCATTAGTGCATCGCCGGTGTCAACAATGACCATATCGTCCACCCCAATGGTCACGATGAGGCGGTCGCCACTTCCGCCATATACAAGCGTATTGTGTGTCTCATGCGCAAGGTGCAAAGCCGCATTGGTGGCGATATTTCCATTCATGTCAGGCAGGAGCACTTCAAACAGGGATGACCACGAACCAACATCACTCCAGCCCAGGCCGCCTGCGGGCAGCACGGCAACACGTTCTGCTTTTTCCATAATGCCGTAATCGACAGTTTCATTTTTCAAACCGGGCCAGGTGGAGTTTAGGATGTCATTCTGGTTTGCGGTTCCCCAGGCGGCGCCAATTTGTTCAAGTGCCTTGCCAAGCTGGGGCATCTGACTGTGGATCTCATTCATAATTGCATCCGCCCGCCAGATGAACATGCCGCTATTCCAGGAGTGATCTCCCATACGCAGCAATTGTTGAGCAGTTTGCTCGTCCGGCTTTTCTTTAAAACTCTTAACCGTGTAAACCGGATATTTATAATCTCCATCTACAGAAACACCCTGCTGAATATATCCATAAGCCGTGGATGGCATGGTAGGGGTAATCCCCAGGGTCACCAAATATCGATTTTCTGCTACTTCAAAAGCCGCCTTGAGCAGGTAGTGAAACAAGTCCACATTGCGAATGAAATGATCCGAAGGCAGGATCGCCATGGTCGCATCCGGGTCACGTTTCTGCAAGACCTTGGCCGCCAACCCAACTACAGAAGCCGTCCCACGTGGCGCTGGTTCGATCAAATAATTCTCTTCTGGAAGTTCAGGAGCTTGTTTTTTCATTTCCCGCGCCTGTTCCTCCACGGTTACAACCAGAATGCGTTCCGGCGGGAAAAGATTCTTTAGGCGTTTAACTGTGCTCTGAAAAAGGGTTTCCTGCCCAAGCAAAGGAAGCAATTGTTTTGGGCTTTCCTTACGGGAGACCGGCCATAAACGTGTGCCGCCACCGCCCGCCATGATAACTGCATACATATGTGAATAGTCCATTTTCGTCAATTCTCCTGCGTTGAATAATTCGGAGGTTCCTCTCGAACTGCTACATAATTCATACCACCGACCTGACGGATGATGCCTTTCAATTCCATTATGACCAGCGCGGCAGAAACCTTTTCCACCGGAAGTTCAGCTCGATTGCGAATCTCATCGATATGTAAAGGCTCACTGCTTAACACGTTCAACAAACGTGCCTCTGTCTCATCTGCTGGCAGAATCTTTCGGGCTGTTTTATGAGCATCCATCCGCGTCAGGTCCAATGCCTGCATCAGATCGGCTGGTGTTATTAATGGCTGCGCACCTTTTTGGATCAAGCGGTTTGTGCCTTTACTTTGTGGAGCAAAAATACTGCCCGGCACTGCAAAAATTTCACGGCCTTGTTCAGCAGCAAACTCCGCAGTAATTAACGCGCCGCTTGTCTCTGCCGCTTCGATCACAACCACTGCCAATGATAAACCAGAAATGATTCGATTGCGCGGCGGGAAATTTGACGCATCGGGTGGTGTGCCAACAGCATAGTCGCTGATGATCGCTCCTCGTTCCATCATCTGCTCCGCCAGCCCACGATGTTCAGGCGGATAGATCTTATCAACACCGGAGCCAAGCACACCGATCGTCCGGCCGCCTGCTCTGAGTGCGGTCTGGTGGGCAATGGAATCCACTCCACGGGCGAGGCCGCTAATAACGCTGATCCCATTCGCAGCAAGGAAGGAGGCGATTTCCTCGGTCACCTGCCTGCCATACGGTGTAACCTTGCGAGTTCCGACCAAGGCAACTGCAAACAAATCATCTTCCAAATATTCGCCGCGAATATATAAGACGGGTGGAGGCTGGTCGATCTCTCTTAACCGGGATGGATAGTTTTCATCGGCCCAAGTAAGTATTTTGATGTGTTGCGCTTCGATCTTCGCCCAAACCTGCTCCAGGTTTATTTGCTTTCGCGCTGCAACAACTTTTTCCACCAACTTTGCCCCCAGGCCGGCCTCCATCAACTCGGCCTGATCCGCGTTCCAAGCCAGCGCAAGGTCGCCAAAATAAGCGACCAGTCCCTGCATGCGAACTGCGCCTATCCCTTTGATAAGATTAAAACCGACCCAATATTTTTTTTCGTCCATAGGATAATTGAAATTGTAACATTCCCCGCAAAATTAAATTTTAGGGGTTGTCATCCGAAAGCAGGCCATCCAACAAATGCACATTCATGGTTCGCTCGGCAATATTGACCGCAAGCACAACCTCGGGAATGGCAGGGAGAAGCAACTCCCTTCCGCCTTCGTTTTTCACCACATATACATCGTTTGCGCCGGTTTCAATGATCTCTGTGATCGTCCCAAGCGATAAACGATTTTCATCAAACACTTGTACACCGATCAATTCATATTTGTAGTATTGGCCATCCGGCAAAGGTGGAACTTCCGCCGATTTTACATATACCCATTGATTGCGAAAACGACCAGCCGCCTCGGGCGAATCACATCCACGGATCTTGACCAGCATTCCATTGCCGTGGGCACGCGTACTGCCAAGAGTAGCCGCTTCATGTCCTTCGCCAATATACACTTTTCGCCCAGAGCGAATCCGATCCGGAAAGTCTGTATGCAAATCCATGATGAGTTCACCCTGCACCCCATGTGGGCGTCGTAAAAATCCAATTGCCAAATAAACAGACTCGCCTTTGGGCGAGCCTGACATCGATCCTGTCATCTGTTAATCCGGTTCCGTAACTTCAAGGACAGCCTGCTTACCCTGGCGCTCGGCTGCAACACGCATCAAAACCCGAATGGCATTGGCCACCTTGCCGCCCTTGCCAATCACTCGGCCCATATCTTCCTTGGCGACGCTCAGTTCGATGGTGGTGCGATTTCCGCCGCTCTGCTTAACGGTCACCTGCTCAGGGTGATCGACAAGGGATTTGGCAATATATTCAATCAGGTCTTTCATAGACACCTTATAAGAGACCCTAAAGGCATACCTTTAGGGTCTTGTAAATATCTAGTCCTTACGGGTCTTGACCGGTGCGGCACGCTTGGCTTCAGCAGCAGCAGCTTCCTGCACCAGGTTTTCAACTGCCTCACCCTTTTTGAAACGCTCAAAGCGCTCAAGGGTTCCGGCGGTCTTGAAGATCTGGGCCACAGATTCAGTAGGCTGGGCGCCGTTCTTCATCCAATGATAGATACGGTCCTCTTGCAATTTGATCGTGGCGGGATTGGTGCGCGGATTGTACACGCCCAAAATCTCTAAAAAGCGACCATCGCGGGGGGATTCCTTGTCCGCAGCAATGATGCGGTACGTGGGTTGGCCTTTAAGACCAATACGACGTAAACGAATTCTTACCATCTTTCTTGTTTCTCCTTAGGTTGATTACGTTTCAGACAGGCACTAGAGAGGGGTGTGCGGGCTGAAATCGCGGGCTGTATTTTACCAGAGAAACCGGCAAAATCGACATGTTTATGAGAAAATATGATAATCTGAGTGAATAATTTTATTGGCCAGCGCCCGGGAGGCTTGGATGGAAATTCCAGCAGCAACCGCACACTTTATCAATATTGGATTTTCAGTTTTTATTAATGATGTTCTTGTTCGGCCTCTATAAAAAGCAAAACCTTGGCTGGGTTATTTTCTGTTTTTTATGGGGCGGCATGGGTTATTTTGGGGTCGAAAAAGTCATTGAAATTCTTTACAATATTTGGGGAAACTGGCAGTTAAATTCTTTTATAGCCGCAATACTCCAACAGGCGCTTGTTATGCTTTCAGTAATTGCGGGGCTTTACCTAAACCGCGCAAATAGTTTTGTCAACCCAACCGCCTATGGGTGGGCCACCGGGCTGGGCTATTCCTTCGGCTTAAATATGTGGTATTTCTCGCATTACGATTTTACGGTCGTTTACTTTCTGGCATACCTGTTCTCAACCCCGGTTGTCATCACAACAGCCTCAGCGATTTCCGGCCTCAGCATTACCCAATTCTATACCCGCAAACGATCCAAACAAATGATTATGCCAATTTTAGGCATCATCACTGCCTTGGGTTACCTTCAGACCTTCAACTGGCTCTATTACTCTTATGGCCTTACGGAATTCTATCCCGTTGTATCCGTCATATATGGAATTGGAGGTCTGACCATTTTCAGTCTTTTCATTGCCGGAAAACTGAGAACAATCATGACCCAATTGGATGTTGAACGTAAACGTGCAGACAGCCTATTGGATATCGTCATCCCGATTGGCATCAAATTATCCTCAGAAAATGATTACCCAAAACTGCTTGAAACCATGTTGATGGAGGCCAAAACCTTTTGTAATGCCGATGGTGGGACTCTTTACCTAAAAAGAGATAATCATCTCGAATTTGCCGTCGTACGAAATGACTCAAGAAAGATTGCAATGGGCGGCACAAGCGGACAGGAGGCTGGCCTGCCAACCATTCCCCTCCTGGATGAGTCTGGCAGAGAAAGTCACCGGCACGTTGCAGCACACGCCGCGTGGACAAAAAAAACAGTCAACATTGCAGATATTACAAAAGATGAAGAATTCGATTATTCTGGCACAACGGAATTCGATAAACAATCAGGGTATGTCTCCCAATCGATGCTGACCATTCCTCTTATTGACAGCAAGGGAGAAACTCAAGGCGTATTACAACTCCTCAATGCAATGGATGCAGGCAGGGAACAAATCATTGCCTTTGATAACAATATCCAGCAATTAATGGAATCCTTCTCAGCGCTTGCAAGCACTGCCCTGGAGCGTTATGCGCAAGAACAAAAACTTCGCAATCAGATTCAGGAATTGCATATTGAGATCGATCAAGTCAAACGGGAAAAACAGGTCGCAGAGATCACAGATTCTGATTACTTCAAGGAACTTCAGCAAAAGGCCAAAAGAGTAAGAGGCCAGGAAGAAAAAAACGATGCGGAAGTATAATCCAGCCGATTTATGCAGAAAATATTCTCCTCACTAAAGCCCTGGCACCTCATCAGTTTGCTCATTCTGGCCAATATCAGCCTGGCCTTTTTCATTGGAGACCGTTTTGGAGAAGCATGGGATGAACCCTCATACTATCTATACGGCGAACGCTCCTACGAAGCCTACACAAGAGGGATCACTGGTCAGCCGCTCGTCCCGGAACGCCATATCTATTTCATCGACCTACGCTACTACGGCCCCTTCTATACAGCAATTGGATGGAAAATCGTTAACACCATCACAGCCAGCTTACTCAATTGGTCGTATCCGGATCTCTGGCATCTGGTCAATTTTTATTTCTTTCAACTTGCACTGATCACCCTCTACCACCTTGCAAAACGATTCGTCAACGAATGGACATCCGTCGGAGTCGTATTCCTCTTTGCCACCCAGCCTTTGCTCTTTGGCCATGCCTTCATCAACCCAAAGGATATTCCATTTCTGACGTTTTTTCTCATCAGCGTTACAACCGGCCTAAACATGGTTGACCAGATGAAACGTCAGGATGACCTCCCCGCCTCTTCCTTTAACTTCAAACTGGTCATTGCAATTTTGGCCTTTCTTTTCGTTCTGACCTTTGTCTGCAAAGATGTGATCTCATCTGCCATTGGGCAGATTATTTCATCCATATACAATGCCCCATCAAACTCATTCGGCGGCAGGATCTTCGCATTGCTTGCCAACCCAAACAATCGCCTACCCGTTGATAATTACATCCATAAAGCAGTCGCTGCTCACATTGAGCGATTCATGATTGCCTTTGTATTTCTATTGGTCTATGGCAGAAAACTCCATAATGACTACACGAATGGAAATAAGGTATCTCTCCCCCACATCAAATCAGTAATAAGCCTTTTGATTGCCGGAGTAGCACTGGGGCTGACCACATCCATTCGTTTGCTGGGCCCATTCGCAGGCATTCTGATTGCTGTTTATGCTTTAGCAGTATTCGGAAAAAAGACCCTGCCCAATGTCATCTATTATTTTTCGATCGCCGCCATCGTTTGTCTTTTGGCATGGCCCTTTTTGTGGGATTCGCCGACATTCCATTTTTTCGAATCGTTCCAGGTCATGAAGAATTTTCCCTTTGATGGTGAAGTCCGTTTTTTGGGGGATAACAGTGCCCCTCAAAACCTGCCCTGGTTTTATATTCCATTTCTGGTCAGCGTTCAGATGACTGAGCCCATTGTCATTCTTGCATGGGTTGGGCTGGTCGCATTCTGCTCCAGGATTTGGAAAGAAAAGTCCGAACGTCCAAAATGGCTGTTACTCTTAATCTGGCTGGTATTGCCGGTTGGATTACAGGTCACTCTACACTCCGGCGTGTATGATAATTTTCGTCAATTTCTTTTCATTCTTCCGCCCATGTTCATCCTTGCCGGGTTGGGATGGGACACCCTCAACAAGTGGCTCAAAAATCCAACGGGTAGAGTCGTTTTATTTTTGTTGTGTGCAGTTCCCGGCGTGGCAGGATGCGTTTCACTCCATCCATATCAATATATTTACTACAACAGTTTCGTCGGAGGGGTGCGTGGAGCAGCGGGAAACTTTGAGACCGATTACTGGCTCACCGCCTACCGTGAAACCACACAATACTTGAATGAAAATGCCCCAATGAATGCCAATGTTCTCGCCTGGGGAGCCGGGTATAACATTCGTGATTTCGCACGCAAGGACATTGCCGTCTTCGATTTTAATTTGGAGGAAGAAATCGTTGAGCCGTATGAGTATGCCGTCATCACCACGCGTTTTGATAATCATATAAATCTATTTAAAGATGCTGAAGTGGTCTATGAAGTTAGGAAAAATGGGACTGTCCTTGCTGTCGTAAAGAAACTGAGATGAACCGCCACAATTCGCAAAACAGCATCGTTGAAGGAGTCTTTTTATGAATGACAAGAAAAATAAATCTGTCTTTTATGCTTATCTGGGTTCGTTCAGTTTTATCATCATACTTCTTTTCATTGCAGGGTTCCAATTGTTCATTCTTTCAGAACAAACTGAGACTTATTTTGCATGGACGTTTGGACTACCTTTGGCCGCTGCATTTATGGGAGCAGGCTATTGGTCGGCAATACCTGGCGCCTTGATTGGCATTAAGACCCAAAATTGGGAAATCATCCGCAGCAGCATGGCGCCCTCCCTTATTGCAACAACTATGCTTGCGATCACGACATTCCTGCATCTCGACAAATTTCATTTGGGTAGCCCGCTCTTCATCACCCGCTTTGTGACCTGGGTCTGGATCATTGTGTATGTGGTGACACCTCCTGCTCTTGCGGTCGCCTGGATCATTCAGGCCCGGGCGGCGGGTACAAATTCCCGCAGGGAGACTCCGCTTGCAGGTTGGGTGCGTGGCGGATTGGGTTTGTTGGCCGTTATCGCTCTGGCTTCCGGGCTTGGGCTGTTCTTTGTGCCAGAGAAAATGAGCCTGATCTGGCCCTGGGCTATCACTCCATTGGCAGGTCGGGCAATTGGGTCGTGGATGTGTGCATTCGGTGTGGCATGCACCAGCCTGCTGATCGAAAATGATGTCAGGAATGGCCTGGGGACTGGCTCGAGCCTATTTGCCTTTTGTCTTCTTCAACTTATTGTGATTGCCCGATATGCCTCTGCAATGGATTGGACAAAACCGATGGCGGGCATTTATGTGGTCATTTTACTTTTTGGCGGTATTCTCGTCGGCACCAATCTATTCATGGCCTGGAGGCGTTAGAAAAAATGCCCCGGAAGTTTCAACGACTCCGGGGCATTTTTATTTTGAATTCATTACCCAAATAACCTTCCCAAACCCTTGCCGCCTGTCTTTTGCAGGGTCTTCATCATCTTCTGCGCTTCACGGAATTGCTTGATGAGACGGTTCACATCCTGCACTTCCATGCCAGAACCGGCAGCGATGCGGCGACGGCGCGAGGCATTTAATAAATCGGGGTCGCGGCGTTCCTTGCGCGTCATTGAGTTGATGATGGCTTCGGATTGTTTAAATTGCTGTTCGACCAGTTTCGGGTCAATGCCGCGCGCAGCCTGACCCATCTGCCCCGGCAGCATCTCCATGATCTGTGCGAGCGGGCCCATTTTTTTCATCTGGTTCATCTGTTCGAGCCAGTCTTCCAGCGAGAAATCACCCTTCATTAATTTCTTGGCTTGTTTCTCGGCCGTCTCCTGGTCGTAGGCGGCTTCAGCTTTTTCGATCAGGCCAATAAGATCGCCCATGCCTAAAATACGAGAGGATAAACGTGAAGGATCGTATGACTCGAGCGCATCCAATTTTTCGCCGGTACCGATGAACTTGATCGGTATGCCCGTCACCGAGCGGATCGAGATGGCCGCACCGCCCCTCGAGTCGCCGTCCATTTTGGTGAGGATGAGGCCTGTGAGATTGATGGCATCCTTGAAGCCCTGGGCAATGTTCAAGGCTTCCTGACCAATCATCGAGTCGATGACGAGCAGGGTATCGACCGGGTTGACGTTGGCATGAATGGCTTTCAACTCGTCCATCAACTGCGCATCCATCTGCGAACGACCGGCTGTATCCACGATCACCAGGCTGTAGCCACCTTTGTCGGCTTTATCCAGGGCGCGTTTGGCAAGTTGCGGCGGCGTGATGGAAGTATCTGCCTCCACATCCACGCCCACGCGCTCCCCAAGTTGTTGAAGCTGCTTGACAGCCGCAGGGCGATATGGGTCGCCTGCCACCATGAGAATACGTTCGCCTTTGGATTTCATCAGGCGGGCGAGTTTGCCAGCAGCCGTGGTTTTGCCCGCGCCCTGCAAACCGACCATCATCACCACACGCGGCCTGGGACCGGTGAGATTTAAAGGAGCGGGTTCACCCAGCGTGCCGATCAGTTCTTCATTGACGATCTTGATGACCTGCTGGCCCGGGTTCAATGCTTTGGAGACTTCTGCTCCAACGGCACGTTCACGTACCTTGGCAATAAAGGATTTGACCACACTGAAATGCACGTCGGCTTCGAGCAGGGCGAGGCGCACTTCCTTCATGGCAGCATCCACGTCAGCTTCGGAGAGCTTTCCGCGTTTGCGCAAATTGTCGAAAATTTGGTTGAGTCGTCCGGTTAGTGTTTCAAACATAATTTTTTGATGTCATTGCGAGGGCGGTAGCCCTCGCAACGACATGAGTACATCCTTTTCAGTATAGGAACAGCATTGTAGCGCGGAGCAGGTGGAGGGTCAAGCAGGAGGCGCGAGGGATTAACGTCGTGTTTACGAATTCTTCCTTTACAGCCGTTTCGAAACTTCTTATACTGGCTCGTGTTCTTGATTTCATCCTATTGAATGGACGGAGGCGTCATGGCAACAGATGCAATGGTAAATGATCGAAAAGAAATTTTCGGCTGGGCAATGTACGATTGGGCGAATTCTGCTTTTAGTACAACTGTGGGGACGGTATTTTTGGGGCCGTATGTGGCAAGCCTGGCGCGTTCTGCGGCGGAGGCGGCTGGTTCAACCACGGTTTCCTTTGCAGGGATCCCGATCGCGCCGGATTCATTTCTGCCTTACTGCATTTCGTTCTCGGTGGGCATGCAGGTGTTGTTCCTGCCGATCCTTGGAGCGATCGCGGATTATTCCCATCTGCGCAAACGCATGATGCAGATCTTTGCGACCATCGGCGCCATTGCCACGATCCTAATGTTCATGCTCACGGGAGGATTGTGGTGGTTGGGCGGGTTGTTGTTCATTGTGGCGAACCTGGCTTTTGGTGCGGCAATCGTTTTCTATAATGCCTACCTGCCAGACATTGCCAGTGAAGAGGAACGGGATCGGGTCTCTTCGTATGGCTGGGCAATGGGATACCTGGGCGGCGGCATATTGCTTGCGTTGAATTTGGCCTTCTTTATTTTCAGTGAAGATCTGGGCGTACCCGGCGATCTGGCGGTACGCATTAACCTGGCTTCGGCAGGCATTTGGTGGCTGGGATTTGCATTTATTACGTGGGGTCGATTACGTCCGCGCCATGCAGCCCGCGCCCTGCCTACCGGTGAAACTTATGCGACCATCGGTTTCAAACAACTTCGCAAGACATTCAGCGAGGTCAAGCACTTTCCAGAAACGTTGAAGTTTCTACTGGCTTACTTTTTGTACAACGATGGAATTCAGACGGTCATTGCGGTTGCTTCAACATTTGCCGCTGCGCCTCTAATTCAAGGCGGGTTGGAACTTGAACAACAAACCTTGATCTCTGTGATTTTGATGATTCAATTTGTGGCGTTCTTCGGCGCTTTGTTCTGGGGCAAACTGGCAGGTTGGATCGGCGCAAAGCAATCGGTGGTGGTCAGCCTGGTGATCTGGGCAGGTGTGGTGATCTATGCCTATGGCGGGCTGAAAGGTGAAACTGCAACCTTGCAGTTCTTTATCCTGGGTGTGTTCATTGCATTAGTGATGGGCGGCTCGCAAGCCATCAGCCGCAGTCTTTTCGCGCAGATGATCCCCAATGGCAAGGAGGCAGAATTCTTCTCTTTCTATGAGATCAGCGAACGCGGCACCTCCTGGATTGGCCCGCTGGTCTTTGGCCTTGCAAATCAATTGTTTGGCAACCTGCGCATTGCCATCTTGTCGTTGATCTTCTTCTTCGTCATGGGCTTGATTCTGCTTCCTTTTGTGAACGTCAGCAAAGCCATTGCAGATGCGAAGAAGTATGACGGGAATGCTGCATAAGTTTTGATTTAATAGACTTCTTGCAAAAGTTAAATTTTTACCCCGCTCAAGGCGGCGTCCTCGCGCCGAGGACTGCGGCGAGAGCACTTATGCAAGAGGTCTAATTAAAAAACGACGGCTCCGCAATTGTTAACTTGCGGAGCCGTTTTATTTACATCAATGGTGTTCGTGCTTTTTCTTCTTCATGAATATGGGCGGAAGTTTGAACGTTGGCGCGCGGTCACTTGACCAGGGCACATTGGGCGGAGCCATGACCAGACTGCACAAGACCAGCAAGGTTCGGTCATAGTTGACCCGCCAACCGGCATAGTCGACCCAGGCCTGTTCACGGTCGGGTTTGATGGGCAGGCCCGCCTCCTCCAGTTTACGGATCAAATCGTCATATTCGGCGCGGGTGATGTTGATGGGCGTTTCTGGGAAGGATGGTTGATGCGGATGAGAGATGCCAAAATAATCGGTGACATGATGAAAACAGATGAACCCCGCGCGAATGCACAAAGCGCCAGACATTTCCAGGGAAATATCGATGGAGGATAAAGTAATCGCCGCAGAATCCAAGACAGCCCCGGCAGAGGTGACCCAGGAATTTTCGGCGCGGGGCGAACGAAAGAAGACCAGGGCTGGGAGCGTGGTATGGCTTTCCTCCACATCGGCAAACCAGACCTCCCAGGCGCGCCACAGGTCGGTCAGTTTATCGAGGCCATGAATGCGGTGATAACGGGTCAGCATATCGTAAGGGTTGGGCGGGTTGCCTGCACGCACTTCGAGCATGTTCACCAATTGCTCGCGGCGCGAAAAAGCGGAATACATGGTCGGCAGATAGGCGATCAGCAATGCGACCATGATCAACCCCAACATGGCTTCAGAAAAGACCAGCACAGTGACCAGCAGGCCATCAGAACTGGCAAACCCCAACGTCAGCAAGGAGGAGCCGCTCAAACGAAAATCCGCGAGCAGGTCGCCTTCGCCCAGCGCCCAGTACATGAAGGAATACCCAATGCTGATCAACACATACCAGGTCGGTACGAGTGCCATCAGTGCAAGCGGCGCATAATAGGCCATGATCTTATCGCGGCGTTCATAGCTCCCGGCAAAATGCATCAGGAATTCGAAGAAACGGCGCACCAACCCAAAGACCAGGCGGTCCAATTTACTGCGCGCACTGCGCGGCAGGACAAAGGTGGAAACGGCTGAGAAGATGGTTGAGATGACAATGCCCAAGCCAACCACGAACTCAAGAATGGAAAAAAGAAGTTGCATGAGCCGATTATATTGTGTTCATGGATAAGAAAACAACCTGCCAGTTTCGGCAGGTTGTTGAATGGATGCAAACCCTCTACAGAGCGGGATGATTATTGAAGATACTGACTGAATAATTCACGGAACTGGTCTTCTGAGGTAAAGCCAACCAACTTCTTGAGCACATTGCCGTCTGCATCCAGCAGGTAGAACTCAGGCTGGTATACAAAGCCAAGGGTGCGCTGAAAAGACTGGGTGTTCGGATCGTCGGCATCAAGGTAGGTAAACTTGATCTTGCCAAAATACTCTGCTTCGAGCCCATGAACCATGGGCGCCATGGCGCGGCAGGTACTTCAGGTAAAGCGGAAGAATTCGACGAGTTGCAAACCGCCGGAAGCCAGGCTGACCGTGGCCGGGTCGACGGCTTCGAGGTTGGGGCCGCGTGAGGTGGCAACAGGCTGCACGACGGGAACCTCGGAGGGACTCGCCGCAAGCGCCTCTGTCGCAGGGACGGCTGCCACGGTTGCAGTGGGCTGAGCCACCGCAGGAACCGGTTCGGCGGGCGACTCGGTGGGTGCGGCTGGGGCGCAGGCAATTGCCAGAAGTGCAATCGACAAGCCCACAGTCAGAAAGGGGAAGCGGG
>DAOQPR010000030.1:0-14614 GCA_035333265.1 Anaerolineales bacterium | reverse complement strand
GGCCAAACAACGGCTGCCAGACCAGGAATCCGGTAACTCTCTTCTTGGGGTCAGCTCGACAACATCGCTCATACTAAAAATTTTAATCCCATCACAGCCATATGTGCCTTACAAATTCCGTACACGCAAATAAAAACCATCGGATTTATCCGAGTTCCGTTGCCCTGTAACGAATGTTTATGGGCAGGCAGATACAATAATCCTATTTTCAATTTGAGTGCCTTTCCATCTTGAGGGAAATTTCAGGAACTCGTAACAATGTTCATCGTAGTTTGTTTGCGACCTACATTCCAAGTTTCTTGGCTTCGTTCCAAAAGGTATCCATTTCTTCCAATGTCATGTCAGAGAGATTTCGTCCCTGGTCTTTGGCGTTTTTCTCCACATGGGCAAAGCGGCGCTTGAATTTAAGATTTGCTTCACGCAGCGCAGATTCAGCGTCCACTTCGCGCCAGCGAGCCAAATTAACCAGCACAAAGAACAGGTCGCCCAGTTCCTCTTTTATCTGTTCCGGGTTCGCGGCTGTTTTTATTTCTTCGATCTCTTCCCTAATTTTATCCAAAACCCCTTCGATCTCCGGCCAGTCAAAGCCAACCCGAGCAGCGCGTTCCTGATATTCCTGTGCCTGTAATAAAGCTGGTAATGCGGCAGGAACTCCATCCAACATTCCTTTGTCTTCTTTCTTCTTGCTTCTCTCTTTTTCTTTTAACTTCTCCCAATTTTGGAGCACACCGTCCACACCGTCGAGCTTCACATCCCCAAATACATGCGGATGCCGCCGATAGATCTTATCGTAAACATGTTTGGTCACTTCGGTCAGGGTGAATTCATCATCCTGATAAGCAATATACGAGTTCAAGAATATCTGCAAGAGGAGATCGCCAAATTCTTCACGCATTCCGTCAATGTCATTCGCATCCATGGCTGAGAGCGTTTCATATGACTCTTCAATCAGATGCTTGCGCAAAGTTTGATGGGTTTGTTCTTTATCCCAGGGGCAGCCATCTGGCGCGCGTAAATGAGCGACGATTTCAGCAAAAGATTCGAATGATGTCCCCTCGCCGAGTGAAGGAATGAAAAGTGAAATGGGATAAGATGTATCTGATTCTGGGAAGTCGATCAGCCTTTCTTCTTTCTTCTTTCCACTCTTGCCCTGAGCAGTGTCGAAGGGTTCCACTTTCCATACATTATGACTTTTCGGATACACCGCCAGCAAAACTATTTTCACTTGCATTGCCGTCTCAGCGGAATCGATGTCCAGGATGAGTGTATCCACATCGGGTGGAGTGGGAGGATAATGCTTGAGTGAAAACTCCTGCGCCTTGAGCAGGGTCAATTTCGAGGGCGGGGTGAGGCGCAGCGTCTCAAAGATGGAGTTGATTTGATTAAAGTCCATGGAACATCCTATTGTTAAACGCGTAATCCGTAACTTGTAACTCGTAGTTTTTACGGATTACGCATTACGGATTATCAGTTGGGATAAACCCAGAAAATTCTAACGCTTGGTGTAGGTCGGAGCCTTGCGGGCTTTCTTGAGACCGGGCTTTTTGCGTTCCTTGATGCGAGCATCGCGGGTGAGCAAACCCTTCTTGCGAAGAGCAGAGGTCCAGTCTTTGTTCATAAGCTGCAAAGCGCGAGCCACGCCGAGGCGAACCGCTTCGGTCTGACCAGCCACGCCGCCGCCGTTTACCACAGCTGTCACGTCGTACTTGGCAGAAGCCTCACCCACTGCACCGAAGGGGCGCATAATGTCCTGCACATCGCCGAAGCGAGAGAAGAACACATTGCCTTCCTTTTCGTTCACAGTGAACTTGCCGCTGCCAGCCACAACGCGCACGCGGGCGGTGCTTTCCTTGCGGCGTCCGATACCTTCAAAATACTGTGCCATAATTTCTTCCTACCTTTTATTCCAAAGCCTTGAGTTTCTGAGCGCCATGGGGGTGTTCCGCGCCACCGTAGATCTTGAGGCGCTTGAGCACAGCACGTCCCATGCGGTTGTGCGGGAGCATGCCCCACACCGCTTCGCGCAAAGCACGATCGGGATATTGGGCAAGCTGGTCGCGCAAAGAAATAGCCTTCAAACCACCGGGGTAACCGGAGTGGCGATAATAGGTCTTGGAAGTAAGGCGGGACTCAGTTTTGGTTCCAGTCACGCTCACGTTCCCAGCATTAATCACCACCACATTATCACCCATCTCAACACCAGGGGTGAAGGTTGGCTTGTGCTTGCCAAGCAAAATGTGCGCAATACGCGCGGCAAGACGCCCAAGGTTTTGTCCCTGCGCATCTACAAGTACCCAGTCGCGCTGAATTTCAGCGGCTTTCGGATAGTACGTCTTCTGTTGCACTTTCGTCTCTCCGTTTCTTTAATTTCTTTTTTCGTGATCCATAATTGACATCCGTCAACGTCAGCCCATGTGCAGGAGCCAGCCCGGAGGGAAGTTTGCCATGCCCATTCAAGGCATTGCGGATTTCCTCCGCCGAACATCTTTTCTGCGCCGCCGCCACCTGAATGAACACCAGTCTGCGAACCATGCGATACAAAAACGCATCCGCCCGGACCTCAAACTGCCACTCACCATTCTGCCTTTTTTTCCACTCGGAATTTGTCACAGTGCGCACCGTGGTCCCCTTTTCAGAGGTCGGTGAGCCGAAGGTGGCAAAATCATGTGTGCCGAGGAAAAGATCAGCGTTCCGGATAAGGGTGTCACCATCCATTGCAGGCCAGACCCGCCATGCAAATCGTTCGCGAAACGGGTCGCGGATGTTCTCACAGAACAATCGATATTGATACGTCCGTGAGGTTGCATCGAAGCGCGGATGAAAATCTGCCGGGGTCGCTTGCAAGCGTCTTACGACAAGGTCTGTCGGGAGCCTCGCGTTAAGCGCTCTGAGCAATTGCTCTGTGGAGTGTGCCCATTCAAAATCGAATGAGGCCACTTGTCCGCTTGCGTGAACTCCTGTATCTGTTCTACCCGCCATCAAGACGGATTTTCCAGACCAGCCGATCTCATGCAAAGCTTTTTCCAACTCACCCTGCACAGTTCGGGAGTTCGCCTGCTTCTGGCTTCCGGTAAACCCGGCGCCATCATAGGCAAGGATCACTTGGTAACGTGCCATTTACAGTAACCAGTGATCAGCTGATCAGTAATCAGTTTAGCTACTGATTACTGGTTACTGATGACTGTCTTACTCTTCCACCAGTTCCAGCACCACCATTTCGGCGGCGTCGCCGAGGCGGGGGCCGAGGCGGGTAACGCGGGTATAGCCGCCGTTGCGGGAGGCAAAGCGCGGGGCAATTTCATCAAACAAACGCTTGATGATCTGGTTATCGCCCAGTTTGGAAATAGCCAGGCGGCGGGCATGAACCTTCTGGTCAGCGGTGCCGTCTGCGCTTTTCTTGGCGAGCGTGATCAGACGTTCGGCGTCACCGCGAATGGCGGCAGCCTTGGCCTTGGTGGTTTGAATCCGCTCGTGGGTAAAAAATTGTTTGATCAGGTTGCGGCGCAGGGCAATCCGAGCGCCCTTGGTGCGTCCCAACTTGTAACCAGCTACTGAATGTCGCATTTCTTAATTCTCCGAAGGTTGGTCTTTCAAGAAGCCTTTTTCGCGCATCTTGTCACGGAGCTCATCAAGGCTCTTTTCGCCAAAATTGCGAATGGACATGACCGCAGACTCGCCTTTTTCGAGCAGGTCGAGTACGTCACCCACTGTGGTGATGCCAGTACGCTTCAATGAATTGAAAACACGCACTGAAAGGTCAAGGGCTTCCACTGGCGTTTCGGCCAGTTCACTGCTCAGGCGGCTACCCGAAGATTCACGTTCAACCGCCACAGCCAGCATTTCTTCATTGATTCCGGCAATATAGCGCAGGTGGTCAATGAGCGTTCGAGCTGAAGAACTGAGGGCGCGTTCGGGGGAAACCGTGCCATCTGTCCAGATTTCCAGGATCAATTTGTCGTAGTTGGTGCTCTGCCCCACACGGGCTGAAGCAACTTCCCAATTGACACGCTTAACCGGGCTGAAGATCGCATCTACAGGCAATTCACCGATCGGCATGTGCCCGGAACGGTCATTGGCCGGAGAATAACCGCGGCCCCGTTCCACGACAAATTCGATGTCGAGTTTTGTCTTGGGGTTGTCCACTGTGAAGAGATAGGTATCGGGGTTGACAATCTCCACTTCGGTTGAAGTGATGATATCTGCCGCAGTAACCGTTCCTTCGCCGCGCACTTCGAGGTGCATTCGGGCGCTGTCGACGCCATCCATCTTGATGCGGATCTGTTTGACCTGGAGCATCACTTGAATGACATCTTCTCGCACACCGGGAATGTCGCTGAATTCATGCAGGACATCCGCAAAGCGGACAGATGTAATGGCAGACCCTTCCAACGAGGAAAGCAGAACACGGCGCAGGGCATTGCCCAATGTCACACCGTAGCCGCCTTCCAGCGGACTGATAATAAATTTGCCGTAATTTCGAGCTTCAGCTTCGCGCTCAATCTTCGGCATAACCATATTGGTGATAATACCCGTCACGGTACACCCTTTCCTTTTATATCCTGCCCCAGGCCAGGAACCAGTTTAGAGGTCCGGCCCTGAGGCGTAAGAAGGATTAGCGTCTGGAGTAGTATTCGACGATCAACTGTTCGTCGAGACTTCCGTCAATTTCAGCGCGTTCGGGCATGCGGGATACAGATCCGCTCATACCCTTAAGGTCGCGACTGAGCCAGGCAGGGGCGTTGCGTTTTTCAGCATAGGCGCCTAATTCCTTGAAGTAGGAAAGCTTGCCAGAACCCTCACGAACAGCCACTACATCCCCATCGCTGAGGAGCATGGAAGGAACGTCGGTGCGGCGGCCATTCACAATAAAGTGTCCGTGGGTTACCAACAGACGAGCCTGAGCGCGGCTGGAGGCGAAGCCAAGACGGAAGACCACATTATCCAGGCGGGATTCAAGGATCTGAAGCAGGTTCAAACCCGTGAGACCACGGCGGGTAATCGCAGTGTCATAATAGCGGCGGAACTGACGTTCGAGAACACCGTACACGCGGCGGGCCTTTTGCTTTGCGCGCAATTGGCGGGCAAAGTCGGAGGCGCGGCCTGTGGAAGAAGGACCGCCACCACGACCAGCGGTGCGACCATGCTGGCCAGGAGCAAAAGCGCGACGCTCAAAGGCGCATTTGGGAGTAAAACAGCGCTCCCCTTTTAAGTAAAGTTTTTCGCCTTCGCGCCGGCAAAGTTTACAAACCGGACTAAGAGATTTAGCCATAAATCAAATACCTCGCTTACACGCGTCGTCGTTTCGGAGGGCGGCAGCCGTTATGCGGCACCGGGGTCACATCCGCGATCAAGAGAACCTTCAAACCCATCGCCTGAACAGCACGAATGGCATTCTCGCGGCCAGGGCCGGGGCCCTTGACGAACAATTCCACTTCTTGGAGACCCAACTGCTGGGCAGCCTTGATGGCCTGTTCGGCAGCCAGGCGGGCGGCAAATGGGGTGCTCTTGCGGGAGCCCTTGAAGCCAGCCGAACCAGCGGAACCCCAGGCAATGGTATTGCCTTCCGTATCGGTGACGGTAACAATTGTATTATTGAAGGAAGCAAAGATATGCACCTGTCCACGGGACAGGGAACGCTTCCCTTTTTTCGCGCCGGTTGTGCGGCGCGCAGAACGTACACTTTGAGCCATATGTCTCTAACCTTTCGGGACAGGATTATTTCTTCGCACCACGTCGGCGGCCGCGTCCTGCAACCGTCTTCTTGGTGCCCTTACGGGTGCGTGCATTAGTCTTTGTACGCTGGCCGTTGACAGGCAAATTACGGCGATGGCGTAACCCGCGATAGGAACCGATTTCGATCAGACGTTTGACGTTCATCTGAACTTCACGGCGCAGATCGCCTTCGACCTTGTAATGCTTGGAAATGTAGTCGCGAATGGCAGACACCTCGGCCTCGGTCAGATCTTTGATGCGCGTATCGGGGTTGACTTTGGTATCCGCCAAAATCTTGCGAGCGCGCGTAGGACCAATACCATACAGGTAGGTCAAGCCCACTTCTGTCCGCTTATTGCGGGGAAGATCGACACCTTCAATTCTCGCCATAGGTCACTACCCTTGTCTCTGTTTGTGTTTAGGATTTTCGCAAATAATGAATACGCGGCCCTTGCGCCGAACAATGCGGCACTTGGCACAGCGTTTGCGAATGGAAGGTGAAACTTTCATGAAAAATTCTCCTTGCTTGGTGCTGTTTTCATCACAGCCAAAGTTCTTAATTATACTGTTCGTTTCTCAATTCGTCCATATTTTCACGGGTCATTGCAGGGTTACAAGACAGTCAGGATTTGAGGTTCTCCTTCGGTGACAGCGACCGTATGTTCAAAGTGCGCTGTCAATGAACCATCTGCAGAGACTACCGTCCATTGATCGGGCAGGACGCGCGTTTCATACGTCCCAATAAGCACCATGGGTTCGAGTGCAATTGTCATCCCAGGCCGAAGGAGCATTCCGGTTCCCGCTGCGCCGATATTTGGCACTTGAGGCCCTTCATGCATATCCTTCCCGACACCGTGTCCGGTGTATTCCCGGGTAACGTGAAAACCATGGCTTTCCACGTATTTTTGTATCGCCGCTGAAACATCACCTGTGCGTTTGCCTTTGCGCATTTTATCGATGCCAGCGTACAACGCACGTTCAGTAACATCCAAAAGTTTTTTCGCTTCCTGAGATATCTCCCCTACCCCCGCAGTAAAAGCAGAGTCAGCGACATATCCCTTATAAATGGTGCCACAATCGATCGAAACGATATCCCCTTCCTTCAGCTTACGCTTCATGCTTGGGATACCATGCACCATTTCATCGTTGATGCTTACAGTAATGGACGCCGGAAACGGCGGACGCCCATAGCCTTTGAACGGCGATACACATCCTTGTGACTTCAGCACTTCCTCAGCAGCCGCGTTGAGGTCTGCTGTTGTCACACCTGGTTGTAAATGTTCCTTCACTGCCGCCAGCACACTTGCATTGATCCGGCCTGCATCGCGCATGATTTTGAGTTCTGCTGCCGTTTTGATATTAACCTGGCGTTCGTGAAACATACAATAAACCTAATACCAATAATTATTATTTTTTTAGCGCAGAGAGCATTTGTTGAGTAACCTGCTCCACCGGCTGTGTTCCATCTATCTCGACCAGTTTTCCGGCTTGACGGTAATAATCCACAAGCGGCATGGTCTGTTCGAGATAGACGTGAATACGTTTTGCAACGGTTTCAACCTTATCATCGTCACGTTGGTAAATCTCGGAACCATCCACATCACACACGCCAGCCTGTTTGGGCGGGTTGAACTTTTCGTGATAGATATGTCCTTGAGCCCGGCATGTCCAGCGTCCGCTTGCACGTTCCACAAGAATGTTCTCGGCAGCTGTAATGTATGGAACCGCATTTACTTCACCTTTAAAGCCAGCCAGCATTTTCTCGAGTGCTGTTGCCTGAGCCGGGGTACGGGGAAATCCATCTAGGATCGCACCCGCTTCACAGTCTGGCCGGGAGATGCGTTCACGAATCATGTTGATCGTTACATCATCCGGCACCAACTCGCCCTTATCCATATAGGATTTGGCAAGTTTCCCCAGATCAGTCTGATTCTTAAGGTTCTCACGGAAAAGATCTCCAGATGAGACGTGGGCCAAATTCGTGCTCTTGGCAAGGATTTGAGCTTGTGTTCCCTTACCAGCTCCGGGAGGCCCGAGCAGAACAATGTAGGTTGGCATGGTTCACCTTTTAGCGAACAAGCAATGAGTCCTGATAACCGTGTAATTTGAGTTCGGCGTCAATATTCTGGAACGTATCCCGTACCACACCGACCACAATGAGCAAACCAGAAGATGAAATTAGGAAAATACCCGTCTGCGTACTGGCGGAGGATAATCCCATTGCGCTTAGAAGTAATCCAAGCAGGAAAGGCATGATCGCAACCACACCAAGGAAAACAGCACCAACAAGGGTGATACGACTTTGAACAGCACTCAAATATTTCTGAGTCGGAGCGCCTGTAAGAACACCCGGAACTGTAGCGCCCACTTTTTTCAAGTTGTCGCCGTAGTTTTGCTGATCGAACAAAACGGTCGTATAAAAGAAGGTAAAGACCACGACCATCAGGAAGTAAAGCGTCCAGTAGCCCCAATTACTTGTACCAGTAGCACCAAAGAAGTTCGACACACCGGAAAAGAAATTGGCAACACCCTGATTTTCGCTATTGAGGAAGTAGCTGGCGATGATCGCAGGGAATTGCAAAATGGCGCTGGCGAAGATCAATGGGATCATTCCGGAAAGGTTAACCATCAAAGGCAGTGTCCCCTTCACCGGCATGGACATACGATTTCCAACGCGGCGACCCGGATACATGACTGGAACGTTGCGGCGTCCCTGCTGAACATACACAATCGCAAGAACCGTCAACACAATAATGAAGATGGTAAAGATCAGCATGATCCAACGGGTCTGTTCGTCAGAAAGGAGTCGACCCAGATTCGCAGGCATGCGAGCGACGATACCTGCAAAAATGATCAGGGATAATCCCTGGCCACGAATACCATATTCAGAAATCAACTCACCCAGCCAGATGGCGAACATTGTCCCTGCTGTCATGGCGATGAGAATGCTCCATGAAGCAAGTGCAGTTGTCGGATCCAACAATCCGAAATTAAGGATGGGTTGTTGCGTCGCTTGAATGGACAGGGAGTTGAAAATATTGATCTGACCAATGGCCGAAAGAGCTGCCATTGGAACGGCCAAATAATATGTCCATTTTTCCTGCCAGCGGCGGCCTTCGCGCGGATCTTCCTGAATTCTTTGCTGAAGAGATGGAATGATCGGGATCAGCAATTGAAGAATGATCTGGGCGGTAATATAGGGGTACACACCCATGGATAACAAGGAGAAATTGGAGACCGTACCGCCGGATAGCAGATCAAGGAACCCAAGAAAACCTCCCTGCCCCGATGATGAACTACGAAAAGCGGCAAGGATGGCATGGTCTACACCCGGCGCAGGGACATTAGCCGCAAGGCGATAGAGTACCAGAAGCGCAAAGGTGACCAACAACTTGCGGCGAATATCTTCCGATCTCCAAAGGTAACGCCAGCCAGAAAAGGTGTTCTTCATTCGAAGTATCCTTTATATTAGGAAATCAATTCAACCGAGCCGCCAGCCTTTTCGATCTTGGCCTTGGCTCCGGCGCTGACGCGATGGACACGAATTTTGAGGGGCACACTCACTTCACCGCGACCAAGAACAACAATCGGGTAGCGCGAATCGCGCAGAAGGTGCGCATCCTGAAGGGATTCGGGATTTACCTCCGCTTCAGCCTTGAAGGCCTCGGAAAGCTGATCCAGATTCACTTCGTTATATTCAGTCTGGTTAGGCGGAGTAAAGCCTTCACCGCGAATGAATGGTAAACGGCGGTAGAAAGGCAGGTTACCACCTTGACGGTACAAGTGGCCGCCTTCACCCGAACGCGCGCCAGCACCCTTGGTACCGCGACCAGCCGTCTTACCCTGACCGGCGGAAATACCGCGACCAACACGTTTTCGGTTCTTTTTTGACCCAGGATTGGGTACAAGATCATGTAGTTTCATAGTTAACAACCTACTCTTCAATCTTGATCAAGTGAATGACCTTGTTCAACATACCGCGCAATGCAGGCGAGTCTTTATGCTCGACAGTTTGATGCAAACGGCGCAGGCCCAAAGCTTTGACAGTAGCTTTTTGATCCTTGGTATATCCAATGGAACTGCGAACAAGGGTTACACGCAGGGTTTTTGCGGAGGTATTCTTAGGCATGTTGCTTCCTCCGTTCCCAGAACGGGAGCAATTCATCTGCGCGTTTTCCACGACGTCCGGCTTCCGCTGCGGGAGAACGCAGAGAATCCAGCGCATCGAAAGTCGCCATGACCACATTCAGAACATTGGCACTTCCCATGGATT
This sequence comes from Anaerolineales bacterium, assembly GCA_035333265.1. GTDB lineage: Bacteria > Chloroflexota > Anaerolineae > Anaerolineales > Villigracilaceae > Villigracilis. The sequence goes on along the minus strand of DAOQPR010000030.1, from coordinate 4,629 downwards.
TGGTGAGGATGTCACGAACGCCTGCCACTTCAAGGACAGCACGCACGCCTCCTGCTGCAATTACGCCTGTTCCCGCAGAAGCAGGCTTGAGATACACTCGGGCACCGGCTACCTTCCCCAAAGTTTCATGCGGGATGGTAGTTCCAGCAATATTCACAGAACGCAGGTCCTTGCGAGCGCGTTCTGATGCTTTACGCATCGCATCTGGAACCGCATTGGCTTTACCAACACCCATGCCAATGGTCCCCTTCTTATCACCAACCACAACGGTCACACGAAAGCGGAACCGACGGCCACCCTTCACAACCTTGGCAACACGAGCGATCTCGATCACGCGTTCTTCAAAAGCGTCCTGCTGCGCTTCGTACTGTTTGTCGAATTGAGTTTCTACCATATCTTTCTCCAACGTATCGCCTAGAACTGCAGGCCGCCTTCACGGGCGCCATCAGCGAGCGCCTTAATACGCCCGGTATAACGAAAACCACCGCGGTCAAATACAACAGATGCAATGCCCTTGGACTTTGCACGTTCAGCAATAGCTTTGCCGACGGCTTTAGCCTGTTCTGTTTTCTTCATACCCTTCATTTGTTCGCGGAGTTCCTTGTCAACTGTGGATGCAGAAACCAAGGTGTTCCCTTCCATATCATCAATAATCTGGGCATAAATGCCGGTCAGACTCTTGAAAACGTTCAACCGTGGGCGGTCAGAGCCACCAAATAAATTTTTGCGAACGCGCGCATGGCGGCGTTCACGAGCAACGGCACGATTCTTGTTAGCCATGGCTTACTTGGCTCCCTTTCCGGCTTTACCAGCCTTGCGGCGAATTTTCTCGCCCAGGTAACGCAACCCCTTGCCATGATACGGCTCAGGCGGGCGTACCTTACGGACATTCGCGGCCACCTGGCCAACCAATTCCTTATCGAAGCCCAAAACCTTGATCTGGCGGGTCTTCGCATCCGTTTCAAATGAGATACCGGCAGGCGGTTCAACCTTAACCGGATGGGAATATCCAACAAAGAGCGCCAGGTTCTTCCCTTCCATTTCCGCACGGTAGCCAACGCCTTCCACTTCAAGGATCACTTCAAAACCCTTGCTTACACCGTGGATCATGTTGGCAAGTACAGCACGAGTAGTACCATGCAGAGCACGCTCCTCGGGCTTATCCGAATTACGGGTGATCTTCAACTGATTGTTTTCCATGGCAATACCAATTGCAGAAGAAAACTCACGCTGAAGTTCGCCCTTGGCTCCCTTCACACGAACTTTGGAGCCATTCAACTCCACCTGCACCCCGGCAGGGATGTCTACAGGCAAACGACCAATACGAGACACAATAAACCTCCTACCAAACCTTACAGATGATCTCGCCGCCCACACCCAACTGTCGGGCACGAGCGCCAGTCATCACTCCCTTGGGGGTCGAGAGAATGGCAACGCCAATTCCGGAGAGCACCCAGGGGATGTCAGTCTTTTTGGTATAGATGCGGCGTCCCGGCGAGCTGACGCGTTCAAGGCCGGAAATGACCGCGCGTCGCTGGCGGCGTTCGCCAACATACTTTATCTTCAGGCGCAGAACTTTCTGGCCTTCATTTTCGCCATCAACAGCTTCAAATCCTTCGAGGAAACCTTCTTCTTTCAGGATTTTGGCAATTTCAAGCTTGATCTTTGAACTCGGCATTGCAACCTGGGCATGGCCAGCCATGACCGCGTTACGAATGCGGGTTAACATATCCGCAATAGGATCACTAAATGACATGATCTACCTCCACCGGCTACCAGGATGACTTCACGACGCCGGGAATTTGACCTTTGAGGGCCAGTTCACGGAAGCAAATGCGGCACAATCCAAATCGACGCATATAACCACGCGGTCTTCCGCAACGCTGACAGCGATTCCGTACCTGCACAGCATGGCGACGGCGCAGTTCACGATATTGCATACATTTCTTTGCCATACCTTACGCTTCCTTCTTGCCGCTAAACGGCATTCCAAGCAATCTTAACATCGCGCGTGCCTCATCATCATTTTTGGCAGTCGTCACAATTGTGACTTCCATACCGCGCAGTTTATCAATCTTATCGTACTCAATTTCCGGAAAGACCAACTGATCCTTCAGGCCTAGAGTGTAATTTCCGCGGCCATCGAACGCATTGGGTGAAATACCTCGAAAATCGCGTACGCGTGGTAACGCAATATTCACCAAACGGTCAAAAAACGCCCACATCGCAGGTCCACGAAGTGTGACTTTGGTGCCGATCAAACGGCCCTCACGCAATTTGAAGTTCGCAATACTTTTGCGAGCCTTCGTCTGCACAGGCTTTTGACCAGTGATCAAGGTAAGGTCAGCTACTGCAGCTTCAAGAGCCTTGGGATTATCCAATGCCTCACCCAAACCAATATTTACCACTATCTTTTCCAACCGCGGCACTTGCATTACATTCTTGAAACCAAATGATTTCAACAATGCCGGTGCAACTTCCTTGTTATAACGTTCATGCAATCTGTTCATTAGTTCCTGCTCCGCAGATTAGTCAATTGTCGCCTGACAATTCTTGCAAACGCGGTGCGCGCCGTCATCGTCGCGCTGTACACCGACTCGTGTCGTCTCGCTGCATTTTGGGCAGACAAGCATGACATTCGAAATATCAATCGGGCCTTCAAACTGGACACGCCCGGGATTCATCTGGCGGTTTCCAGCCTGCACCTGTTTCTTGTGCTTGGTGCGGATATTCACACCTTGAACCACCACACGGCGGTCCTGTATAAGCACGTTGATCACCTCACCACGCTTGCCTTTATCCTCGAGACGACCGCTGATGATCTCCACGGTGTCGCCTTTTCGAATTTTGACTCTCATTCTTAACTCCTACAAAACTTCCGGGGCAAGCGACACGATCTTCATATAACCCATGTCGCGCAGTTCACGAGCCACAGGACCGAAGATACGTGTGCCCTTGGGGTTCTCGCCGTCCGAATCCAAGATAACAGCGGCATTATCGTCAAAGCGGATGTAAGAACCATCCTCACGACGCCACTCCTTGGTGCAACGAACGATGACAGCCTTGACCACTTCACTCTTCTTCACAGAACCTTGCGGCGCGGCGGCTTTCACAGTTGCCACCACCACGTCACCGATGGCACCATACTTGCGCCTGGAACCACCCAACACGTGAATGACAAGCAACTCACGTGCGCCGGTGTTATCGGCCACCTTTAATCGAGATTCATGCTGGATCATGGCCTATTCTCCTACACCTTGATCGGCCGTGCGGGTCTCGCGCTTAAGGACAGTCTCTACAGCCCAGCGTTTGTCACGAGACATGGGTTTGGTCTCCACGATACGGACTTCGTCGCCTATCTGGCAACCAATCTCATCATGAGCCTTTAAGCGCATGCTCGAATACACAACCTTCTTATAAAGCGGGTGGCGATACTTTCGGGTAATCTCTACCACAACAGTTTTTGTCATTTTGTTACTGGTAACAACACCAATGATTCGTCGCCGATTATTCATTTTGCACCTTCCATTGCCGCGTTACCAAGTTCACGCAGAATTGTTTCCATGCGGGCAATATCCTTACGCAGAATATTCAGGCGGCTACCATCTGTCAATTGACCAGTTACCTGCTGAAAGCGGAGTTTCAACAATTCATCACGGGCATCCGACAATTTTGTTTGAATTTCTGCCGGGGCCATTTTGCGAATATCCGCAGGTTTCATTGCTTTCATACTATTCTCCTCCTGTGTGGCGTGCCACAACTTTGGTCTTGATGGAGAATTTATACTGGGCACTCCTTAAGGCCGCCACAGCAATTTCCGCAGACAAACCACTAACCTCGAACATAATGCGGCCGGGTTTCACAACGGCAACATAATATTCCACATTACCCTTCCCCGATCCCATACGGGTCTCGGGTGGTTTGTGTGTGAACGGTTTGGCCGGGAAAATGCGGATCCAGATCTTGCCACGGCGCTTCATTTCACGCACAATGGCACGGCGCGCCGCCTCAATTTGACGGGCGGTGACCCAGCCCGGCTCCAACGCCTGCAGGCCGAACTCACCAAAGGAAACTTCGGCACCCCGCAGGGCCTTACCTCTCATGCGCCCGCGCATCTGCTTGCGCCACTTTACACGTTTTGGCATCAACATAGCTATAACCTCATCTCAAAGCGACATCAACGATTACTCGCTGACGTACACGCCTTCCGTCGCTTCGGCTTTCTCTTCAACTTCTTGAACAGACTCGCCTTTATAGATCCAGACCTTGACACCGATCTGCCCATAAGTGGTAAGAGCTTCGGTGGTGGCAAAATCCAAGTTGGCACGCAAAGTCTGCAAAGGAACACGTCCTTCGCGCAGCCATACGTCGCGTGACATTTCGGCCCCACCCAAGCGGCCACCGACAAGGATTTTGATTCCTTCGGCGCCCTGCTTCATGGCCTGCTGAATAGCACGTTTCATGGCACGGCGATAGGCAATACGACGTTCCAGCTGGTCGGCAATATTCACAGCCACCAGTCTTGCATCAAGGTCCGGGTTGGAAATTTCCTTGATGTCAAGTTCGATCTTCTTGCCAACCAGGGCTTCCAACGCCTGGCGGATCTTCTTCACACCTTCGCCTTTGCGG
>DAOQPR010000029.1:0-14645 GCA_035333265.1 Anaerolineales bacterium | reverse complement strand
CCGGAAGATTCAACCACGTCGGGGTAGATCGTGCCTTGCACCAAAAATTTGGGGTGACCTACATTCTTCGCCTCGCGCTCAAAGATGCGGATGAACTTCTCACCGACGATCTTGCGCTTTTTCTCCGGGTCGGTTTCGCCTTTCAATGCACCCAGAAAATCGTCAGCGGCATCCACGGTGATGAGTTCAGCGCCCAGCCCCTCCCGAAATGCCGAGGCGACTTGAGCGCCTTCATTGGCGCGCAAGAGTCCCGTATCCACGAACACGCAGACGAGTTGGTCGCCAATGGCTTTATGCACCAAAGCCGCCGCGACGGATGAATCCACGCCGCCGGAGACTGCCGCAAGCACACGCTCACTGCCAACCTGCCCGCGAATCCGTTTGACGCTTTCTTCGATGATGTTGGCGGGAGTCCAGTTGGGGGCCGCGCCGCAGATGTCGATGGCGAAGTGTTTGAGTAATTCGATTCCATTCGGGGTGTGATGCACCTCCGGGTGAAATTGCACGCCGAAGTATTTGCGCTTCATATCACCCATTGCCGCAAAGGGGCTGTTGCCAGATTTTGCAAGCGCCACAAAACCTTCAGGCAGTTGGGTCACTTTATCGCCGTGAGACATCCAAACGGTGGATAATCCGATAAGTAGGGGCGAGGTGACCTCGCCCTTACGGTCAATAATTTCTATTTCGGCGTGACCGTATTCACGGTTAGCCGATGGGTCGACTTTGCCGCCGAGGGCATGGGTGAGGGCTTGCATCCCATAGCAGATGCCGAGGATGGGCAAGCCGGTTTCGAGGATAAATTTTTGGATGAATGGCGCGTTCTCTTCGTAGACGGATTTGGGGCCGCCAGAGAGAATGAATCCTTTGGGTTGAATGGAGAGAATCTTTTCCTGGGGCGCGTCCCACGGGAAAAGCTCGCAGTAGACCTGCGTTTCACGCACGCGGCGGGCGATGATCTGAGCGTATTGAGAACCGAAATCGAGAATGGCGATGGAATTCATGTCGATATTAATCCCGTAAGGGCGGGGTAACCCCGCCCCTACATATCTGAAATAAGATGAAAATGCAAATGCGGAAAATCCTGATATTCCCCGCCGTTGACAATAAGACGGTAGGCTTTAAGATCGAGTTCCTTTACAAGGCTTTGCACGGTGGAATACAGGTCGGTAAGGAAGGCGGTGTCTGTCGGGTCGAAGTCGGCCAGAGTTTGGACTTGCCGCTTGGGGACGAGAAGCAGATGAACCTTATAACTGGGTGAAGGATGCTGAAACGCAATCAGGTTCGAGGTCTCGCGGAGGCGTTTGATCGGGATGGCAAAACTCATGTGGGTGAAGATCCAGCCGATGAGGAAGGCGATAACTCGGAAACGGAGAAGTCTGCGGAGCATGGTCTTTTACGAATTACGTAATACGTGACGCGTAATGCGTAAAGATCAATCCACAAATGTGATCTTGCCATCATCAAGCGATTTGAGGCAGGCGATCGATTCGATTGGAATACCGAGCGGGGTTAATGCATCGCGCCCGCCTTCGAAGATTTTCTCGATTAGCGCGCCAATGCCGACGACCTTCGAGCCGGATGCCTCTGCGAGACGAACCAGCCCTAAAATGGTCTGGCCGCTGGCAAGGAAGTCATCGATGATGAGGACTTTTTCGTTATTGGCGAGATACTCCGGCGAGACGATCAACTCGACCATGCGGCCCTTGGTGTGCGACGGCGCAAGCGTGAGATAGACCTGGTCTGGCATGGTGACGGGTTTGGTCTTGCGGGCATACACAACCGGCAGACCCATATGAATGGCGGTAGTCAGCGCCGGGGCAATGCCGGAAATTTCAGCGGTGAGTATTTTGGTCGCGCCCACGTTGGCAAAGCGTTTGGCAAAGTCGCGGCCACATTCATCCATGAGCATGGGGTCGACCTGATGATTGACGAAGCTATCTACTTTGAGAATCCCGCCGCCGAGAATTTTCCCATCCTTCAAAATACGTTCCTGTAATGTGTTCATACGCCTCCGATTGTCTGGACAGATTGTTTTCGGGCGTATTGTACACCGGATGAGGAAAGAAGAAAGAGGAAAGAAATGGGGGATGGAGATTGGGAATTTTTGATTGGGCACTTCACCGCTTGTTGCTGTGATTAAGGACAAAATCACTCAAGCTATATTTTTATCTGGAATATCAGCGAGGAAATAACAGGGGATGATCTGTACTAGTTCTTTTCCCCCATCAGCAACACCAGTAGCACAAAACCAGCTATACTCCAAACCCACCATCTCTTCATCCATATTAGCACAATCGTTTAGTTGACAACAAACATGAGGCTTACTCTATAGCTGGCATCTCAATATAATCCCCGTCATACACTGGTACTACAACCAGTTTTTTGTTGATATCAAAAGTGAACAAATTTGTCTTTGGAGTCTCTTTAGTTCCACCTTTAGCACTCTTAACTGGCATAACCGCCCAACAGTTATTATCACCACCAAGGTAAAGATCAAAAAGCGTGTTTCCACTATACTCATGCTTTTTCATCTCGTCTCTTGCTGCATTTCCCAGAGGTAGAGCAATAGTATTCCACCAACTCTCACGCTCATCAGCATCAGAGGGTGCGAGATAAGGGCTTGCCCCAACATATGGGTTCTTATAACACTTACCGCTATTTGCAATCATCTCTTTGGCATATTCTAACTTCCAGTGACCACTTAGTTTTACCTCTTCCCCTGTCGCCGTTTTTACCCCTGTCCCCACCGCATATACTGGCTTATTGGTCTCGTTATCATAAATTACCATTGTCCCATCAGCGCTGTATTTTGGCGTAAATTTTTCTGGGTCTAGTCCCCATTCCTTTACCTCTTTCTCCCACACCTGTTCTGCGCTCGGCGCCGCCTCCACCCAGCCACCATCGGCGTTCTGTTCGTAACCTGGATATGAGAAGCCATTTTCGTCGTCAAACACTACTAGCTTAGGGTCGAGGGTCACGGTCTCGCCGTCTACGGTCAGGGTCATGGTGCCGTCGAGGGCGATGGTCACACCGGGAAGCGGTTCAGCGCCATCGAAGATCGTCCCATCGGGGTTAAGTGTAAAACGTCCGCCAGAAGCGGCAATTTGTTCTTGAAGCTCAGCGAATTTCGGATGCAGGGTCGGTGTGGGGATTGGGGTTTCGGTGGGCGGGGGCAGGGTGGCGGTCGGCTCGGGGGTGATTGTCACTTGCGGCGTTGAGGTACAGGCCGATACGATGAAAGTCAGGGCAAGAAGAAACGAGTTGAATTTTTTCATGGCAATCTCCCTTTGTTAAGACCTCGGAGGTTTATAAGGCTTCGGAGGTCTGCATACTTTATTCTTTCAGCAATTTATCTTCAATGGCTTTCAAGAATTCCCCTGCGGCCTTTAGCACATCCGCCGCTTTCTCGCGGTCAATCAGATCGGGATTTGTGTAATCGCCCTCCTGCCGCGCCTCGAATACCTCGTGTAGTTTTCGGCTCATTTCCTTGGAAAAAATGTTCTTCTTTACAAATTCCGAGTCAAAGAATGAAATGACGCCAATATGTTTTGATGGGGATTTTCCAATTGTCACAAGCAACGCCAGGGTTGCATAGAACATGGCATAGTAGGCGCGGTTAACAACACTGGCTGGCCTGCGTTCGTGTTCATAAAGAACTTTTGCATCCAATAAGGTCTCTCGCGCCTGTTCAAGCCGATATTCGATCAGGGCATTTTTATCGAAAATATCCCCACTCATACGGCAATGCCCTCTTTCCTGATTGTTTGATAAAGCGGGAGGATTCGATAATATTCAAAATTGTGCGTTGTGGTTGGAACGGCACAAACCACCTTGCCCGCTTCGAACCCCACCTCCCAGGTGGCGTTCGAAATCTTCTTTCGCACTGTATTATCGAGAGAAGGGACAACGACCAGCAGGTCGATATCTGAATCTTTCTTCGCATCGCCGCGTGCCTGGGAGCCGAATAAAATCACCTCAACGGGTTGCCCCAGTTCTGCCATCAGTCGGCTGCGGACTTTTTTGGCGAGTCTAAGCGCGGTTGGGCGCGGACGAAGTTTCTTCATGTGTTAATTATAAACCGATTGGTTAAGGTTTTTTAGGTCTCGCATACCCAATCATCCCTGACCACTCTCTGCGCTTATCCCCCATTAATCCATTCAAAATGACTGTGTTAGAATCTCGCGCGTGAATAACCAAATCAAACTTATTCTGGCATCCAACTCGCCGCGCAGGAAGCAATTATTTGGGCTGGGCGGTTGGGAGTTCAGCGTGATGGCCGCGGATGTGGATGAGACTCCCTTCGAGAACGAATCGCCGCGTGAGTACGTGATCAGACTGGCACAAGCCAAGGCCTTGGCGATTCAGGCCAGGGCGGAGTCGGATGCGGTCATCATTGGGTCAGATACGACGGTTGTGGATGTAGATCAGATCCTCGGCAAGCCTGTCGATGCGGCAGATGCGGAACGGATGTTAAAGCAGTTGCGCGGGCGGACTCATCAGGTCTTTACGGGGGTGGCGATTCTGCGCGTGAGGGATGGGAATATGATCCTTGATCTTTCCATTACCGATGTGCCCATGCGTGACTATACTGACATGGAAGTGACAGCATATATCAAAACTGGCGACCCGATGGATAAGGCTGGTGCATATGCCATTCAGCATCCCCATTTTCAACCCGTGGCGGCAATGGATGGTTGTTACGCTGGGGTGATGGGGCTGCCGATGTGCCATGTATTGCGCGCCTTGCGAAAGATGGTCATTCACCCCCAGGCAGATGTGCCTGCGGCATGTCAATCTTTATTGAAGTATGATTGTAAAGTTACCTCCGCCATTTTGGCGAGATAGTTAGGTTGTGAAAGGAAACGTAATGAGGCCATTACGCTGGAAGCATTTTATTTTCATCGCGCTCGTTATCGTCGGATGCACTTCGACCAATGGAGTGCCGAACATCCCAGGAATTGCGACAGAGGTTCCGCTGCCCACGGCGCAGGTTCAAGTCACACCTGCTCCCGATGAACAAGCCGCTGTGAAAATTTTTCTGGAGGCGCTGCAACGCGACGATTTCGAGATCATGTATAACATGCTCTCGCAAGCCAGCCGTGCGGGAATCACGCTGGAGGATTTCTCGAAACGCTGGAATGACTCGCTCAATGAAATGAGCGCAGCCAGCCTGGAGTTTACGATCCTCTCCTCCACCAAAAGCCCGAAGAACTCTGAAGTCAGTTACAGCATTACATATAAGACCGTGCTGGCAGGCGATATTCAACGCGATATTGTGGTGCGCCTTGTGAACGAGGAAAATAACTGGAAGGTGCAATGGGATGATGCGATCATCCTGCCGGAGCTTGCGGGCGGCAACCAGCTTGCCATGGAATACAGTATCCCCGCTCGCGGCGATATTTATGACAAAGATGGCAAACCGGTCGTCACTCAATCGAAAGCCTTTGCATTCGGCATCCAAACGGATCTGATTAACCCAGACATGCGCGGAGCTTTGACCACGGAACTTGGTCTGTTGTGTGGAATTGACCCGCTCGACATTGAAGATCAGATCGACGCCTCCGGCCCCGGCTGGTACCTGCCCATGTGCGAAGGGACTCGTGAAGAAGCCCAAAGGTTGATCTCCATTAACCCCGGCGGATTGGTCATCAGCGATTATGAATCCCGCTATTATTTTCAGGGCGGCCTGGCTCCACAGGCGGTGGGATATACGCTCTCCATTTCACCAGAGCAATTAAACGAATATCGCCGCAAAGGGTACAGCGGCAGTGAACGCATTGGTCAGTCTGGCATTGAAAAATGGGCCGAAGATTACCTTGCCGGTCAGCATGGCGGGACGTTACGTGTGGTCAGCCCCACTGGGCAGATCATCTCCACCCTTGGGCAAAGTTCCCCCAAACCCGCTGAGTCCGTCTACCTGACTCTGGACAGTAATTTGCAGCGCTACGCACAGGATGCCATTCAATACTTCCGCGGTGCTATTGTGATCATGGAAGTGGACACAGGCCGCATTTTGGCCATGGCTTCCGGCCCGGGCTTCGACCCAAATTACTTCGATTCGGAAAACCCAAACAACCTCGGTCTCGGAAACTTGTTCAATGATGGTCGCACCCCGCTCTTGAATCGCGCCGCCCAAGGACAACTCCCACTAGGCTCGGTCTTCAAGATCATCACCTTCTCTGCCGCGCTTGAAAGCGGCTTGTATCTCAAAGACACCACCTACGATTGCCAGTATGATTTCACTGAATTAACCGACCAGGTTCGCCACGACTGGACCTGGCAGCACTGTCAGGACCGCATTGCCGCCGGGTTGTTCTGCAACACATCCGACAGTACGCCCTCTGGCCTGCTCACCCTGCAAGAAGGCTTGATGCGTTCGTGCAATCCTTATTTCTGGCACATCGGCAATGACCTCTACACAAACATGCAGCGCGGCAACGACATTGCCAATATGGCGCGTGCCTTTGGGCTTGGTGCCCCCACAGGTATTCAACAAATCGAAGAGGAAGCCGGTCAGATCATCAACCCCGCCACACAAGTGGATGCAGTCAACCAGGCCATCGGCCAGGGAACTGTGTTGGTGACTCCTTTGCAAGTTGTCCGCTTTATGGCTGCCATTGCCAATGGCGGGACGCTATACCGCCCGCAGCTCGTCGAAAAGATTCAGCCTGTCGATGGTTCCCCAACCTCAGTCTTCAAACCGGAGGCTCAGAGTACACTGCCATTGCTCCCTGAAAGGCTCGACATCCTGCGTGAAGCCTTATTAATGGTGACAGAGAATTCACGCGGTACAGCCCGTTTCAATTTACGCGGCCTGCAATTCACGGTGGCAGGCAAGACCGGCACAGCAGAATCAGGCAGCGGCAAACCGCACGGCTGGTTCGCAGGTTACACCATGAATGCAGAGAGCACCGGCCTGCCAGATATCGCTATCGTTGCCGTTGGAGAAAACATCGGTGAAGGTTCAGAATACGCCGTGCCTTTCTTCCGCGCCATGGTCGAAACCTATTACTACGGCAGCCCGCAACGCGTGTACTATGACTTCGGTCAGATCGGCTACCCGCCCTACACACCCACACCTCCGGGCGGCGGAATCATTCCGTAATTATCGAGGTGACAGTCACTTTGGAAGTGACTGTCACCTATGGCAAAGGTTGCATTTGACAAACACCAAACACGGACTCATCATCAAAGCCCAATCCGGTTTCTTTTGGGTCGAAACCGGGGAGGGCCTTATTGTTTGTCAATTACGCGGCAAACTCAAACAGGGAAAAGCCATAGGCGACATCGCCGCATTGGGAGACCAGGTCGAGATCACAGTATTGGATGACGGCTCCGGCGTGATCGAATCGGTTCGGGAGCGCAGGCAGGCCATCGCACGCCTCGACCCGCGCCCGGGCGGGGTCTACCAACAGGTGCTTTTAGCCAACCCGAATCAGGCCGTCTTCGTCTTCGCGTGTGCGAATCCGAATCCCAAATTGAGAATGCTCGACCGGTTTCTCGTCGTGGCTGAAAAACAAAAGATCCCCGTTGTCATCGTAGCGAACAAAACAGACCTTGTTGAAAACCCCAAAGAAATTTTTGGAATGTATGAGTCCATTGGCTATCGCGTTATTTACACGTCCACAAAAAATGAAACCGGGCTGGAAGAATTAAGAACTCAATTACAAAACAAACTCAGCGCCTTTGCGGGTCCGAGCGGCGTGGGCAAGTCCAGCTTGTTGAACGCGCTGCAACCCGGGCTGGGGCTGGCCGTCAACGAGATCAGCACAGCCATGAACAAAGGACGCCATACCACCGTCACACGCCAGATGTTCGCGCTGGACGGCGGCGGCTACGTGGCTGACACTCCCGGCTGGAAGTCGCTTGGGTTGTGGGATACAGAACCGGAGGAGATCGATGCGTATTTTCCCGAGTTGCGCGGCCTCGTGGAGAATTGTCAATTCAGCGATTGCACTCATCAACATGAGCCAGGCTGCGCCGTGCTGGCGGCCTTGAAAGCGGGAAAGATCCACGCGGAACGATACGAGTCATTTGTGCGTCTGCGTTCTGGCAAAGAGTAATGTTTTTTTACGCATTACGCATCACGTATTACTTCCCACTTGACACCTGACACCTGACACCTGATACTTGACACTCAATGACTGATAATTGGAACCTCCTCGGGCACGAATGGGCTGTCGATATGCTTCGCCGTCATGTGGCGCGCGGCGAGACTCGGCATGCCTATCTTTTTGCGGGCGCTCCCGGCCTGGGTCGACGGACTTTGGCCCTACGCCTCGCTCAAGCACTAAACTGTGAAAAGCCTGTTGCACCGGGCGAACCTTGTTATACCTGCCGCACCTGCAAGCAGATCGACGCCATGCAGCACCCTGACTTAAGCATTGTTCAAGCTGTGGATGAAGATGGCAACGCCAAAGACGGCGGCACATTGCGCGTGGATCAGATCCGTGAAGTACAGCGCACATTAAACCTCAAGCCGTATCAATCACCCTATCGCATCGCCATGTTCCTGCGCTTTCAAGAAGCCAACGACAACGCGGCCAATGCCCTGCTCAAAACATTGGAAGAGGCTCCGCCTCATGCCGTCCTGTTGCTGACTGCTGACAACCCGGAACAATTGCTCCCGACGATCAATTCCCGTTGTGAGATTCTGCGCCTGCGCCCCCTGCCCGTTGAAGCCATCGCCGCCGACTTGATGGAGCGCGGCGTGGAAGAAGACCGCGCCCGCCTGCTCGCCCACATCTCCGGCGGACGCCCCGGCTTTGCCCGCCGATTGGTCGAAGATGCAAGCGTGCTCGAAAAACGCGAAGAACGCCTAAACGACCTGCAAACCCTGCTACCCTCCACCCGCGTGGAGAAATTCTCCTACGCCGAAAAACTTGCCAAAGACAAGGATGCCATGCGCCAAACGATTTTGGTCTGGCTCTCCTACTGGCGCGACGTGCTTCTGCGCGTGGCTGGCGCAGAAACGCCCCTCATCAACATCGACCGCAATATGGAGATCGAGTTTTTGGCTGGCAGGCTGGATCTATCCTCCGCCCGTAAAGCCGTCAGCCGATTAGAAGAAGCCCTGGAGAAACTAGATCGCAATGTCAATTCAAGGCTGCTGGCGGAAGTGTTGCTGATGGATCTGCCAAAGGTATAAATTCTTAGCAACATTGGAGGAAAATGAAAGCACAAAATATTCTCTTTTGGGTTTCAGTGATTGTTTCCACCCTCTTTGGAATTATCGCCACCGGGTTTGGAATCTATCTGGCAGTAAAAGGACAGGACTGCCTCAGTTATAACGATTACGCCTGCGCATTTGGGGCAATGTTCAGTTTTATCATTATTCCCTATGGGCTTGCCGTCTTATTGTTCGTTGGAGTTACATGTCTGCCTTTCCCTGTCGCCCGCTTGATTGGAGCAATTCTATCTGCATTGATCGGCATGGGAAGCATAGGTTTGTGTTGTATTGTAGTTCTTGGGGCAGCAAGCTCTATAAACGCGGATGGAGCCATTGTGACTGGCAGTGATATGATCTTCTTTTTATTCCCCTTTCTCATGTTCCTGGGCGGGTCAGCCTTGCTGGGCGTAGGTATTACGGGCGTTCTGAAAGCAAGGACAGATGCGTCAAATAAAGAAATACAAACTGCTAAATAACAGGTAGGGCTTCCGACTGCTTCGCAAACGGTAGTCATCGCTACCCTCGCTAGAAAAAAAGGAGCCGCAAACTACGTGCGGCTCCTTTATTATTCGATTGCACCTCTTAATTTCTTCGCCAGCTTTCCAAAATGACTGGTGTAGCGCATATCATCCGTGCGCGGACGCGGCAGGTCAACCTCCACATCCAGCTTTATCCTGCCGGGACGCTTCGTCAACACCATGACCCGGTCTGCCAAAAACAACGACTCGTTGATGGAGTGAGTCACCATGATGACCGTCTTCTGCCTGGCCTGCCAGATATTGGAAAGCTCCGTCCACATGCGTTCGCGGGTAAGCGCATCCAGCGAGGCAAAAGGCTCATCGAGCAGAAGCAGGTCTGGGTCATGTATGAGCGCGCGGGCAATCGATACCCTTTGAGCCATACCGCCCGAAAGTTCATGCGGAAATGAGTTCTCGAATCCCTTTAGCCCCATCAACTTAACCATCTCCCGCGCCTTGTTTTGCGCCTTTACCACTCCCGCCCCATTCAACTCCAACGAGAGTTGGATATTTTCCATCACCGACCGCCACGGCATTAGATTCGACTGCTGAAAGACCATGCCGATCTTTGGCTGGTGATGGTACATGAAATTCACACTTCCCGAAGTCGGCTCGATCAGCCCGGCCAAGATGCGCAGCAGGGTTGTCTTCCCAGAACCGGAGGGGCCGAGAAAACAAATAAACTCACGCGGACGAACATTGAAGGAAAGATCATCCAACGCAGCCAACCCGCCGTTATTATCGGGGAAGGTAACGGAAAGGTCTTTGACAGTGAGAATGGGTTTGTTGGTCATCACATTTTACGGATTAGGCATTACGGATCACTTAATGCGTAATCCGTAATGCGTAAATACCAATTACGGCACGAATTCGTTCGTGAAGGCTTTGCTCAAATCGAGGGGTTCGGGAATCAATTCCATTTTGACCAGCAGGTCGTTCATGTTCTGCCACGCCTGCGGGTTGGAGAAGCCAATGCGCTCTGCCAGCCAAAATTCGATGGATGTTTTCAAGACCTGCATTTGCACATCCTTATCCTCGTCGCCGAGATTCTCCACAAACTTTTTGCTGATCTCATAGGCTTCTTCGGGATTTGCGATGGTATCTGCGATGCCGCGGGAAAGGGCAAGCCCCATGCTGCGAACAAGATCAGGATCATTCGCAATGGTATCCTCGTTTGTGACAAGACCATTAGCAGTCAGGTCCACATAATCTGCAACACGCAATTCGGTCAGACCCAACCCCTGGGATGCCATCACGATCGGTTCATTGGCAGCATAACCCACCACAATATCACTCGCACCGGTCGCATAAGCTTCCACCTGGTTAAACCCGATCGCATCCATGGTCACCTCAGAGGGATCGACACCGCCCGCAAATAACAACGCCTCCAAACCGATATAGTTCGCGCCGAACAAACCGGGCAAACCGATCTTTTTTCCACGCAGGTCGGCAGGCTCGCCAATATTCAGCGCTGGTGCAGCAATGATCGAAATCGGGAAACGCTGATACCATGCAAACGTGTACACAACCGGCAATCCCTGCGAGCGCGCCAGCAAAACCTGTTCTCCCGATGCCACTGTAAATGGCAACTCGCCAACCCCCACAAGTTTCATACCATCCGTTTCAAATGCATAGTCGAACTCGATCTCGATGCCCTCATCAGCAAAATACCCTTTATCGACCGCTACATAGAACGGCGCATATTGAATATTGGGAATATATCCCATCGGCAATTTGATATGACGAAGCCCACCCGCCTCATTCGCAGACTGTGAGCTGGTACAAGCCATCAGGCTGAGTGCCAGCGTAAGCATGAGTAAAACTACTTTCTTCATTACAACTTCTCCTTTGAAATTTATGGAATCCAGCGGCTTGCCGCTGGCGCAGGAGCGAGCTCCTGCACTCCATATTATTTTTGCCACTTCAAAAACCGTCTTTCCAGGAACATGACCATGCCATACAACCCCAATGCAAGAAAGATCAACATGAACACAGCAACGAATACCATGGAGGTATCGTATTGAAAATCACCGAGTTGAAGCAAAAAGCCAAGTCCCTTTTCCGAGTCCACCAACTCACCGACAATGGCGCCGATGACCGAAAGTGTGGCGCCGATGCGCAGCCCGCCCAACAGAACGGGCAGAGATGCAGGTAGTTCGAGCTTCCACAAGATCTGCCAACGGGTGGCACGCAGAGAATTCATCAGATCGTAGAGGGAAGTTGACACTGCGCGGACTCCAACGATGGTGTTCACCAAGACTGGGAAAAACACGATCAAAGCACAAATAACAACTTTGGAGAGAATCCCATCTCCCAACCAAATCACGAGCAACGGGGCAATGGCCACGATCGGGATCGCCTGGCTTGCCACAAGATACGGGGAAAGAACTGTTTCCAATGTCCTTGATTTGGCAAGCATGTACCCAACAACGGTTGCAAAGGTAACACCTGCCAGCAGGCCGAGCACCACTTCCAACAATGTGATGCTGGTGTGGTACAGCAGACTGCCATCCTGCATTGCTTCGAGAAAACGAAACCAGACATCCACCGGGGAAGGCAGAATGAACTTGGGCAATTGGCTAATGCGGACAACAAGCGCCCAAAGCGGAATTGCCAGTGCAATGGAGGCAAGGGAAATCCAGCGGGTAAGAGATTGCAAAGTCTTCGGTTTCATAATTTTTGGAATCCACAAGCAAGCTTATGGAAAAATAAAACGCCTCGGCGTGATCAAAAATCCGGGGCGTGGAAACAGGCAAAAATCCAGAAAGGAGGCGCGTGAATTCACAGAATAAAAATCCCGAAAACAAAGAACGTTTTCGGGGCGTGAATCGACACAGAATCCCTTTCGGATTTGTGCTTGTACCTTCTTCTATCCAGACTATACTGTCGGCTCCGGAGTTGCGCCGGATCATGCCCGTTTCCCAATGAGGAAAGCGATGTACCTAAACAGGCTCGTGGGCTGTACCACCGATCGGGAATTCGCTTTATCAGCGTCACCCTGCCCCGAAGGTTATGTATTTTATTGATGTGATTATAGCCACCCAAATTACCCCTGTCAATTCACTTATTGATTTTGAAGGAAGATGTTCACGGCTGCCAGGCCGCCGCAAATACAAAAAGCCAGGATGAACGAAAAAAGAAAATAAAGAAGAATGTTCTGCTGATTGGTTTTCCCGGTCTTGCCGTTATATTCTGTTCCACAATTCTGGCATTTGACATGGGTCATCAGGGATGGGCCAAGAGCACCTCCCCACCAGGTAAAGCTGACTTTTTTGGCATTGGCTTGTCCACACTTGGGGCAGGCGGCGTATTGCGTTGGGTTTTGCATAAGATCTCCTTGGATGAATTTATGGATCAAATGGTAGAAGAGAGTAAGCCGCCTGTAAACCGTACTTTTGTAAGGTGAAGGCAAAACAGCGCATCATCGATCGAAGTATGCGGCAAATAGACTTATGCTTCCCCACTTCCAAAAAGGGAAAATCATGACCACACTGGGTATAATCTACGCATGCAAACCGAAACGATCACCGTTCAAGATCATGTAAGGCCGATTGTTCGACCCGATGTATTTGATCAGCTAAAGGATTCCTGGACGTTGCTTGGTTTTTCTGAGCCGCAACCGACGATCGTGATCGTTGGCGGCGCAGGCGGGATGAGCGACGGCGATATTGCTGCCGTACAGGCATTTTTTGAGAAACATCTCCTGCCTTATGCATTGATCAAAAACGCAGTCATCCTTGACGGCGGTACGGATAATGGGGTCATGGCTGCCATGGGGCGCGCTTGTGAGGCAGGCGGTATTGAGGATTTCCCCATGGTTGGCGTGATCGCGCGCGAGATTGAAAATATAGCCAGCATGTTGGAACCGCACCATTCGCATTTCATCTTTTGCCCCGGCTCGCAGTGGGGCGATGAATCAGAATGGATCGCGGCGGCGGCCAGCGTATTATCTGACTCCCAACCGACAATGGCGGTGCTGATCAACGGCGGGCAGATCACCTGGGAGGATGCACGCAATAACGTTCATTACGGACGCTCGGTGCTGATCGCGGAGGGGAGTGGACGCACAGCTGATGTGATCGCCACGACCAAACTTGGCTTGGGTGCTGATTCAAAAGCACTGGCCCTGATTCGTACCGGCAAGGTGCATGTGGCCAATTTTTTCAAAGACCCCGAGCACTTCATCCGGAAGATGGATGAGTTGATGAAATAGCAGGTTTCTCGCAGATAAGTCCGCCACCGTCTGTGACGGTGGCGGACTTTTACCTTGACCAGGGTTGGGGGATTCAGCTATGCTTCGCGTAATCTTGCCATGGCATGTACATCCACAAATTTCCCATCGCGGAATGCGAAGTTTTTCATGGTGCCCTCAATGACGAAGCCGAATTTTTTATACAAGGCAATGGCAGGTTCGTTATCTGTATAAACGCCCAATTCGAGTCGGGTGAGGTTGAGCCATTTATCGGCAAGGTCTACGGCGGTTTGCATCATGGCAGAGCCCACGCCCTTTCCATGCCAGTCTTGATGGACTGCCATGCCGATCTCACCGGCATGTTTGCGGCGAGGGTGGCTTGGGAAGGTATCCAACCCAAATTCTCCGACCACTTTATCTTCAGCACAAGCGACAAACCTGAAAAAGCTATCAGATGGTTCTGTGATCCACTTTTCCCATTTTTCTAATAATGGGTAGGGAAGTTGCAAGGTTCCCCAAACGACCCGCGGACCTTCAAATATCTGTTTGATGGCTTCTGCATCTGTGGCGACTGCGCGGCGGATGGTGATGGTGGGTTTTTCCATTTTGACCTCTGGGATTAAATGATAAGGGCGACCGCGAGGGTCGCCCCTACATGTTATTTCAACTGCGCTTTGATTTTCTCAGCCGTATCTTTGTATCCGGCGAGTTTATCTTTTTCTTTCTGCACCAACGCGGGCGGAGCTTTTTGGGCGAAGTCGCCTCC
>DAOQPR010000028.1:0-14969 GCA_035333265.1 Anaerolineales bacterium | reverse complement strand
GACGGCACTTCCGGTTTGTTGATCCCTGCACCTCTGCCTGAAGAAGCTGCAAATAAGATCCGGGAGTATGCCATCCGTGCGTATAAAGCCATCGATTGCGCAGGCATGGCGCGCGCCGATTTCTTCGTGGAGAAGGAAACGAATAAGATCTATCTGAACGAGTTGAACACCATTCCTGGTTTCACCTCGATCAGTATGTATCCCAAATTATGGCAGGCCAGCGGTTTAACCTATGCTCAACTGGTTGACCGCCTGATCGAACTGGCGCTCGACCGCAAGGCCCAACGTGACCGCACTGAGCATCGGAGGACGGCATGAGCGATAAGCGCGAAAACACCCGCGCCGAGCAGGTTCGCCGCCGCCGTAATGAGCGTTCCACCCGCGAACTGGAGCAGACCACCAAACGCGCCCTCAAACCGATGGTCAAGGTTACGTCGCGTACAAAACCGGCCCCAGTTGTGATTGCGCCAAAGGAAAAGGAACGCAAGCGCCGTTTCAATGTTGCGCTTGGCATGCCCGAAATCCATTTGAAGAAGCCCAAATTCTCCATGCCGCGTATCCGCGCAAATTGGCGACTGGCCTCTTTCATCCTTGCCATATTATTTGGTACGGCCATTACCCTGGCATTTACGCTCCCATACTTTTATGTCTCATCTGCCGCCGTGGTTGGAAATTCCCGCATTACCAGCGATGAGATCAATGGCGTCACCGGTATTGCAGGCAAATCCATTTTCACCATTCAGCCGGATGAAATGGAACGCCTTCTGCGTTTGAACTTTCCCGAATTGACCGCTGCTACTGTGGATGTGTCCCTGCCAAATATCGTGAACATCACAGTGGTTGAGCGTCAACCAGTCATCCTCTGGCAACAGAACGGCGGCTTTACCTGGATCGATACGGCTGGTGTGGCATTCCGACCGCGTGGTTCTGCAGATGGAATGATCGTCGTCAATGCATTGGATGCCGCGCCTGCCGGATTGCCTTCGAACGACCCATATAGTCCGCCAGCATTTCTTTCCCAGGAATTGGTGGATGCGATCCGCGCTCTTGCCCCGCTCGTGCCTGCCAACACAACCATGACCTATTCCATCGCCGACGGTTTGGGCTGGGTCGACCCGCTTGGTTGGAAAGTTGCCTTTGGCACATCAGCCCAGGATATGCCCTTGAAAATGCGAGTTTATCAATCTCTGATCGACTCGCTGGCTCAGCGCGGTAAAACGCCGGTCTTTATCAGCGTTATTCATCCTGATGGTCCGTATTATCGTATGGCCGAAAATATTGAAGTAACTTCAGAAGAGAATCAGTGAGATAGTGAATCAAATGGAAGAGATAGTTGTTGGTATCGATGTAGGCACAACCAAGGTCTGCACCCTCGTGGGAAGGGTGGAGGACGATAAATCCATCCGCATTCTTGGCGTAGGCATCGAACCTTCCGAGGGCATTCGCAAAGGGATTGTGGTCGACCTTTCTGCCGCCTCGCAAGCCATCAAACGCTCCGTGGAAAAGGCCGAGAGCACCTCTGGCATGGAAATTACCACCGCCCTGGTGAGTCTGGCTGGCGCACATGTGGCATCCGTCAACAGCCGCGGTGCGGCGGGCATTCCCGGCGGCATCATCGACGTTGCAGATCTGTCGCGGGCGCTTGATCAGGCACAGGCCATTGCCATCCCGCATGACCGCGAGATCATTCACGTCATTCAGCGTGGCATCTCGGTGGATGGGCAGGAGGGCGTGAAAACCCCGGTCGGAATGCACGGGTACAAACTTGAAGTGGAAACGCACATTATCACTGCTGCCAGCGCCACTGCCGATAATTTACGTCAATGTGTTGGCGCAGCCGGTGTGGAAATTCAACAATTCGTCCTGAACCCGCTTGCTTCGGCAGAGATTGTGTTGACCGAACAGGAACGGCAAATGGGGGTGGCGGTCTGCGATATTGGCGGTGGCACCACAGATCTTGCCATTTATGTTGATGGCGATGTCTGGCATACGATGGTGCTGGCAGTGGGTGGTAATCACATCACCCAGGATATTGCTCATGGCCTGCGTCTACCAATGGCTCAGGCGGAGGAAGTGAAGAAGCAGCAGGGACATGCTGTGTTGTCCGATATTGGAGGCGACGAGTATTTCCTTATTCGGCCGTTTGGTGAGGATAAGGATGTCCGCATTAATCGTCAGGACCTGGCCCATATCATTGAGGCACGTGTTGAGGAAACGTTCGGCCTTATCCTTCAAGAGATCAAACGCTCCGGGTATGATGGTTTACTCCCCGCCGGAGTTGTATTGACTGGTGGTACTTCTGCTTTGCCGGGCATTAGCCGCGTGGCGGGTGATGTATTGGGCATGCCTGTACGAACCGGGCAGCCGGAGAATCTTACAGGCCTGGTGGATAAGTTGAACTCACCCATGTATTCCACCAGTGTTGGATTATTGCAATGGGCCGTTAGCATGCACGATCATCAAATAGCCGTTTCAAGCGGAACCAAACGCCGCAGAACGAGAGGTGAATCATCTATGAAATTGGATTCGGTAAAAGACTGGTTCAAGCGGTTGCTACCATAATATGTTATGAGAAAAGATTCACAAGTTGTGAATTTTGCTCGAAATTAACCCTGTTAAAAAATTACATTCTCGTTTAAGATATGGCATATTCCTTGCCAGGAGGAACAAATGGATTCGAATACAACTAAAAGAAATTTGCCGACTGAAGCCTTCGCCCGTATTAAAGTTATCGGTGTGGGTGGTGGTGGCCAGAATGCTGTCAACCGTATGATGGAAGAAGGCATTCAGGGCGTTGAATTCATTGCAGCAAACACCGATGCCCAGGCACTGACCCTTTCGCGTGCGCCTGTTCGTGTGCGTCTTGGCGATAAGATTACGCGCGGGCTGGGGGCTGGCGGCGACCCTGAAGTTGGCCGTAAAGCCGCCGAAGAATCTTCGGATGAACTCTTCAATGTGCTCAAAGGTGCAGACATGGTCTTTGTCACCGCGGGGATGGGCGGCGGTACCGGGACCGGTGCAGCTCCTGTTGTCTCGCAGATTGCAAAGGAGTGCGGAGCGCTTACAATCGGCGTTGTCACCCGCCCCTTTACTTTTGAAGGCAGCCGTCGCGGTCAGTCCGCTGAGGCGGGTGTCACAAAGATGAAAGAACATGCGCACACCCTCATCTCCATTCCCAATGATCGCCTGCTCCAACTGGCCGATAAGAAATCATCTTTGCAGGATGCCTTCCGCATGGCCGACGAGGTTTTGCATCAGGGTATTCAAGGTATCTCGGAACTCATTACCATCCCAGGCCTCATCAACCTTGACTTTGCCGATGTAAAGGCCATCATGTCTGAAGGCGGCGCTGCTCTTATGGCCGTAGGACGTGGCTCTGGCGACGACCGTGCCAAGAATGCTGCCGAACAAGCCATCTCCAGCCAATTGCTCGACATCACCATTGATGGTGCGCGTGGCGTGCTCTTCAACGTTACCGGCGGTTCGAACATGACCCTCTTCGAAGTCAATCAGGCTGCTGCCATTATCCGCGAAACCGCACATCCCGATGTGAACATGATCTTCGGTGCCGTCATTGACCCGACCATGGGCGATGAGATCCGTGTCACCGTTATCGCAACTGGATTTGAACGCAGCAATGTGGCCCGTCGCACACTCGAGCGCATCCCACGCGCCGAGAAACCTGTTTCTGTGGCCAATACACCTTTTGCTCGCCCAAGCGAATCCGTCAGTGCCAATGCTGAAACCCGTTCCTCTGCTGACGTGAAATCTCAATCCACACCAAGCATTAATGCAGATGACCTTGATGTTCCAACCTTCCTGAGAAATCGAAGATAATGATCAAGGATGACTCCCCAAAGGTTCCAAACCTTTGGGGAGTTTTTCTTTAAATAATATGCCAGGTAAATATCGTTTTTTTAATTTGCAACGAGAATGGTAAAATAGGATTAATGAACGAAAAACTTCCCGAACGACTAAAAAATCCACCCATGCATTACTCCTATCTCAAACATCGCAACCAGGTGGTGAAGCAGATCATCCTGCCGGTGGTGTTAAGCGTGCTTGTCCTGGTTGCCTTGATCGCTTGGATCAGTATCGCAACATTTAAGCAAGGCGGCGATGTGGGACGCTGGGCGGCAATCTCAACCATTTGGGTCGTCATTCCCATGCTTCTGGGCGGTTTGATCGTTCTCGCCATTCTTGGCGGCCTGATTTATGGCATGGCCCGCCTGCTTTCGGCCCTGCCTGTCTATACCGGCCTGGCCCAGGATTATATTTTCATTGCACGCGGATATATCATTCGCGGGGCAGATATGGCTGTAAAACCCATTCTGGCCGTTAATGGCTGGCTTGAATCCATCAAAGCCTTTTTTGAAAGGATGACACCATGAACAAGAATCGAATACTGTTAGGCGGTGCGCTTATCGGCGCTTTGACGGGGCTGGTTGCCGCCATGCTCATTGCCCGCCGCGCAGATAAGAATGAAACTGAAACGGCCATAACTGCCGGAGAGGGAATAAAATTAGGCGTGCTTGTCTTTGGGCTTTTGCGCGCCATTGCATCGCTTGGCGATGATTAGAAAGCGATAGCAAGGCCAAAACCATCCTTTACAGGAGGACAGTGCACAAACAAAGGAGAGTAGATGGCTGGAACTCCCCCTCTGGTGAGGGATGATACATTTCTTGATATATTCAGGAATCATGACGCTGTCATGCTCTTGATCGAACCTGAAACAGGGAGGATTTTGGATGCCAATGAATCAGCTGAAAAATTTTATGGCTACACTTCAACCCAGATCAAACGGCTTAATATTCAGGATATTAACCAACTCCAGCCTCAAAAGGTAGCGGAGGAGCGGCAACGCGCGGTCGAGAGATCAAAAAATTATTTTACATTTCCCCATAAACTTTCAAATGGCGAGATCCGGACCGTTGAGGTCCATTCTTCACCCATTGCCATGAATGGGAATGCGGTGTTGTTTACCATTGTTCATGATATTACAGAGCGTGAACAGGCTGAGATTGCATTGCGAAAATCAGAGGAACGGTATCGATCCCTGTTCGATTATATGATGGATGGGATCTATCGCAGTACTCATGACGGCCGTTTTGTCGATGTTAACCCTGCCATGGTAAAGATGTTTGGTTATTCCTCCCGCGAAGAACTGTTGAATGTGGATATCAAAAAGGAATTATATTTTTCGCCAGAAGAACGCGGAAGTCACATTCTTGATACTGGGATGGAAGAAATCGAAGTATATCGAATGCGCCGCAAGGATGGCACTGAAATATGGGTGGAAGATCATGGCTATTACATTCATGACGAGCAGGGGAATATCAAATTCCATGCAGGTATGCTTCGTGATGTAACTGAACGGGTCAAAGTGGAGGAGGCGCTTCATCAGCGGCTTCTGGAGTTGGAGGCGCTTTACAAAACGTCTGCTTCCTTGCGTACGGTCCAAAAATTCGATGAAGCCCTTCCTTTATTAATGGACCAAATTCTTCTGGCGCTTGGAACAGACGCTGGTTCCATTATGCTTCATACGCCGGAAACGGATGAATTGCACAGTGTTTTTCAAAGAGGCTGGTTTACGGCATTATCCAACCTTCCTGTGAAGGTGGGAATGGGAATTGCGGGCCGTGTATTTGCCACAGGTCAACCCTTCCATAGCCATGAGTTCAAAAATGAAAACCTGCCATTTTCTGAAGGCATTCATTTGATTCCGGAGGGTTGGGGAGGGGCATGTCTGCCCATTTCGGCAGGGGAGGAAATCGTAGGCGTTTTGTTTGTGGCCGTTAAATTTCCCCGGAAGATCACATCGGAACAAATGAAACTTCTTTTGTCCTTGGCTGAGATCGCGGGTTCCACATTACATCGTACACGCCTGTATGATGAGACAGCCCGGCGTGCCAGGGAATTTGAATCCTTATACGATACCAGCCGTGCTCTTTCCGGGCAGTCCGATCTTAAATCCCTGCTTTACCACATTACAGATGCAGCCAAAAAATTACTAGACTCAAATTCCAGCGGCATGTATTTGTTGGACGCAGATACCGGAGAACTTGTGCTCACCATGGTTACTGAAGCATCCATTCCGGCTGGAACACGATTACAGATCGGTGAGGGAGCTGCGGGAACTGTTGCCAAGAATCGCGTCCCTTTGCGGATAAATGATTATTCGAATTGGCAGGGACGTTCGCCCAAATATGAAGGTTTACCCATCGGCGCTGTAATGGAAGTTCCCATGATGTATGGAGGCGAACTGATTGGTGTTCTTACTGTTGATGAGATTGGCGGCTCTCCACGTACTTTCACAGAAGACGATGAAAGACTACTTACGTTATTTGCCTCCCAGGCAGCGGGAGCCATTCACTCCGCCAAATTGCGTGAGGAAGCTTTGCAGCGCTTGAAGAATTTGCAAACCTTATATGCCGTGGATAAAGCTATTGCCTCCAGCCTTGACCTGCGCATTACACTCAATATCTTGCTCAGTCATGTAGTTGAACAATTGGGAGTGGATGCTGCAGATGTTTTACTGCTTCAACCGTATGAACAGACATTGAATTATGCGGCTGGGAGGGGTTTCCGTACCCACCTTATCGAATCAGCGGAAGTCCCGCTAAATGATAAATATGCAGGCCGCACCGTGTTGGATCGCCGCATTCTCCAGGTGAATGACTCATCTTTGATCATTGACAATCCGCCGTTTACACGATTATGGGCCGAAGAGGAATTTTCCAATTACATTTGCGTACCTTTGATCGTCAAAGGCGAGGTTAAGGGCGTTTTGGAGGTATATCGTCGTTCCAGAATCAACCCTACTCATGAGTGGCTTGAATTCTTAGAGACTCTGGCCAGCCAGGCTGCCATTACGATTGATAACACCCAAATGTTTGATAACCTTCAACGTGCAAATATGGAACTGGCCATTGCTTACGAAGCCACCATTGAAGGCTGGTCACGCGCCCTGGATTTGCGGGATGAACAGATCAGCGGCCATACCCAGCGGGTGACCGATCTGACCCTGGCATTGGCGAAAGCCATCGGTGTCAAAGATTCAGAGCTTCAACATATTCGCCGCGGTGCGCTTTTGCACGATATCGGCAAAATGGGAATTCCGGATGAGATCCTTATGAAACAGGAAGAACTGACCGAAAAAGAAATGGCAGAAATGCGTAAACATCCTGCCATTGCCTATCAACTTCTCTTTCCCATTCAATACCTTCGTCAGGCTTTGGATATTCCATACTGTCATCACGAGAAATGGGATGGTACCGGTTATCCACGTGAACTCAAAGGGGAGCATATCCCGTTGTCTGCACGCATTTTTGCTGTGGCAGATGTATGGGATTCACTTCTCAGTCCACGTCCTTACCGTCCTGCATGGACGAAACAACAAGCCCTCATTTACATCAAAGAACAAAGCGGAAAGCATTTTGACCCGCATATCGTCGAGGTATTTCTTGGTCAGGTAAAGAACATGTAATTCTATATTGCACTCGGTTGAGAATTGCGCCCTTTTAGGGAGGCGCAATTCTTGGCTCCTATAACCAGACCCTTATCCAAATATTGCAATGACCATAACCCCTGCAAATACGATCAGTGAACCCGCTACCCGCACCCCCCCCATTCGTTCCTTGAGAAAGCGCCAGCCCAGAAATGCCCCGATTACAGCGCTGACTTCACGAATTGCACCTGAATAACTGAGTGGCGCAAAGGTGTAGGCGAATAAAGCCAGCATGTAGGCAATGAGACCCAGAACGCCGCCTATTAATAAATAATTCCTGTTTTTGTTCCACACCCGGGAAAAAGAATCCAAGCCATAATGATAAGCAATATAGGGTGTTGTCACAAATGGGACCATGACAAACATGGATAAACCATACGGCAGGGCAGGACCGCTTTTGACAGCTTTCCCATCAATAAATGTGTAAAGTGAAATGATCAATGCAACGGTTAATGCAGTGACCACTCCTTTCAAATGGACATTCTCCCCTTTGCTTTGTAGTAGCGCTGTTACACCAATCACCATCATCCCGATTGTGATCATTGCCAGGCCGATATATCCTCCCATGGTTAATTTTTCCTGTAAAAAAATAGCTGTCCATGCCACCAATAAGGCAGGGGCGGCTCCACGGGCAATGGGATACACCAGCGAAAAATCATGGTCGCTATAGGCAATGCATAATAGTATGAAGTATATGGCCTCCAACAGCATACTGATAATGGCAAATAGCCACATTTCACGCGGCGGCAGCCCGGAATAGAACATGACCCCCAATGCCAATATCCCGCTTAGAATGGTCTGCCAGCCCATGGCAACATATTTTTCTTCCGCGCTTTTAAGCAGGAAATTCCACAAAGCATGCATGGAAGCAGATAGGAAGAGTAGCAAGAGCGCAAGTACCGGCATGGAGTTACCTCAGAAACTCGATCAGATTTTTATTGACTGCATCAGCCTCATCGTGCTGGACCCAATGCGTGGCTTTCTCAAAAAGAACGGCTTTGCCGTTATCACATAATTCCAACGAAGGCTGAACCATCTCATGACTGAGGGCCACATCATTCTTTCCCCATAAGATCAATGTGGGAACTTTTACACGCCGAAGCGGTGCCTTATTCCGTTGAAAGAAATACCTTAAGCTGTGATTGAAAATACTGCGATACCAATTCAACATTGCCGTCAAAGCACCCGGCTGTGACCAGGCTTTCTTGTATTCTTCCAGGTCACCATGTTGAAACGTGCTTTTGCGGCCTGACCCGATCAACATTCGCATCATGTTGCGATATCCCATCCGGCTTAATACCCATTCTGCCAAAAAAGGAATTTGAAAGAAAAACACATACCAGGACTTTTTGCGTTGTTCTGCATTTTCCAAAATAAACCGAAGCATAACATCGGGATGCGGCACATTGAGAATGGCTAATTTTTCCAACTGCTTAGGGAAATTCAAGGCTACTGTCCATGCAACAATCGCTCCCCAATCATGACCAACCAATCTTGCTTTGTGTATTCCAAAATGATCAAACAACCCGATGACATCTCTGGCAAGAGTATCCACATTGTATGCTGAAATGCCCCTGGGTTTGTCGGAAAGATTGTATCCGCGTTGGTCCGGTATGATGACACGATACCCCGCCTCCACCAACGCCGGAAGCTGTTTGCGCCACCCAAAGTGAAACTCCGGGAAGCCATGCAATAAAATGACCGGTATTCCGTTTTCGGGACCATCGGTCAGAACATGCAAATCGACCCCGTTTATCCTTATAAATTGGCTGGGCATGGGCGTCAGTATAACGGAAAAGAGCTCATCCTGGAAATGAAACCTTTATTTTTGAGTGCCAACATAATTTGGCGATAAATTCTAGGCGCTCTTAAACATTAGCGGCAGAATAAGAATGAAACGACTGCCTTTTCCAATTTCACTGGAAACAGAAATATGTCCTCCATGTAAGCGAGCCATCTGCGCCACAAGCGCCAGCCCAAGTCCCGTGCCGGACGATTCGCGTGATAAACCTGCATCCAATTGTACAAAGGGTTGGAAAAGATGTTCAATATCTTTTTCCTGAATACCGATCCCTGTATCCCATACTTCGACCTGTAATAACCCGCCAGACACGTCAACATGGGCATTGATCCCCACTTCACCGTGGTCAGGCGTAAATTTAACAGCATTACTTAAAAGATTAACGATCATTTGTCTAAGCCTGCGTTCATCCGCTTGAATCCATCCAGCTTCCGGGGTGATTTTAAGATGGGTCTTTTGATTTTTCTTTTTTGCCAGATGTTCAACAATGCGCAGGGATGCCCTGCAGACTTTTTCAATATCCACTTCGCTGATATCAAGCTGAACCTGCCCTGATTCGATCTTGGCAAGATCAAGAATATCGTTGATCAATTCCAGTAAGTGCCTGCCGCTTTCACTGATTGTGTTGATATATTTTTTCTGGCGCAGATTAACCGGCCCGATCGTTTCTTCCAACAGACTTTCTGAAAGCCCCAAAATTGCATTCAATGGTGTGCGCAATTCATGACTCATGTTGGCCAGGAATTCATCCTTCATTCGCAGAGTTTTTTCCATTTCCAGATTGGCACGCCGCATGGCTATGTCAGCCTGTCTGCGTACTGTGATATCTCTGAAAAAACCGTTGGTAACGCGTTGGCCGTCTTTGCCGGTATTTACACTAATGCTGCCTTCGACAATTACGAGTTGACCCTGTTTTGTGCGAAAACCAACCTCGATGATTTGGGATGTGCCATCAATCATCAATTCACGAAAGATTTTTAAGCAATGTTCCTGATAAGTCTGGTCAACCACCTGCAGCATATTCAGTTCTTGCGCTTCGTCAAAGGTATACCCCAGGGTTCGACACCAGGCTTGATTAACATAGATATACCGGCCGGTTTCATCCAGACTTTGGATAAGGTCATTGGCTGTATCGAGGAAGATCTGCAGGCTGTTTTGACTTTGGCGTAATTCATTGGTGCGTTCTGCGACCAGATTCTCAAGGTTGGAATGCATACGGGCGTTCTTGATCGCAAGCCCGGCATAGCCAGCAAATAACTGAAGTGCTTCAATGTCGGCTGTTGTTATGGGCTTGTTTGTCAGCAGATTATCAACCGATATCAAGGCTACAGGGGTATCACCAGCCCAGGCGGCCAGCGTGATATGCTGCTTTACGCCATACATTTCACTGCCTAAAGGCGGATTGCGTTCCTGCCCATAATCACTTAATACCAGGATTCCTGATGGATCCTGTAATACGACTTGCCAATCACTCTGATCATGGATTTGTTCGAAGTACCGATTGTTATTTATCATTTGACCGGCACGGTCTGAGCCATATGTCCCTTGAACGGTATATTTTTTTGCATCATAAAGGAACAGTCCGACCCGCTCAAATCCTAGGTTCAGGGTAATGTTTCTGTGAATTTCCTGTAAACAACTATCAAGGTCAGTGATGGATGTGACGTTTTTTCCCGCATGAATAACCTTTTCCAGTAATTTTTGCCGAATTTCCAGTTCCATTTCAGCGCGTTTTTGCTCTGTGATATCTGTAGTAATTCCAACTGTACGTATTAATGTACCAGCTACATTAAGGATCGGGTATGAGCGGTCGGAAACCCAGCGGATTTCACCGTTTGGGCGTACGATGCGAAATTCAAGTTGGGAATTTTCACCGCGAAGATCATATTCATAGGATGTGAGCACAATATGTCGATCTTCCGGATAAACGAATTCAATAAAATCTTTATGACTTTGATAGAGATCTTCAACCGGAATGCCAAAGATGAAATCAAATGCAGGACTGGCATAGTTAATTTTGCCCACCTGGTCAGAAACCCAAAATACTTCATGGATGTGTTTTGTGATCTGGTCGAAACGCTCGTTACTTTCGATCAAGGAGTGCTCAAGGGTGCGCTTTTCGGTAATATCCAACACCTGCAGGATCAGACAATCCATGTCGTCAATGATTACTTTTCCGACCGTTACCGAGACATTGCGGATCTCTTCATCTTTTCGTAACAATATGGTTTCGAATTCGTGGAATTCTTCTGGCTCATCAAGAAACGTTTTTATTTGGGCAATGTCATCAGCCATTGCCCAGAGCCTGAGCTCCAATCCATTTTTTCCCAGCAGTTCTTCACGAGTATGTCCGCACAATTTAAACCATATGGAATTGACGTCCAATAACTTGCAGTTGACGGTTTCCATAATGGCCGTTGGAATGGGGCTGCTTTCGAAGATGGCTTTAAATCGCTTTTGGCTTGCTAACAAGGCTTGTTCAGTTTGCCTGCGTTCATTTAACTCAACCTGTGCCTTGCCAAGTGCCTGTTTGATAAGTCTGCTGGCATAGTATTGCAGCAATACCAGTAAGATCAGCAACACACCTTGGATGATCGAAAATTGAAATGGGGTGAATTGATAGCGAACATCAGGCAATAACCCAATGGTTTCCAGGTATTCCATGCCCAAGCCGCTAATGAAGCTGACAATGGCAACCAATAACATGCTTCTACCCCCTAACGTAATGCCTGTCAGAAAAGTTAGTATGAAATACCCGGTATAACCAGCAGAGTGGACTCCGCCGCCAGTCAGAACAGTGCCTGTTAGCAGCAGCCAGGTGATGCTGATGGTAAGAATGGTTGCTAATTTTACATATCCGCGTTTTAGAAATGCATAAAAGATAAGATACAGCGCATTTCCTAAAATAATGACGGAGAGGGGACGGAATGCCTGTTCGGGCGATAAACCGATCAAGATACTGCAACCAATGGTTATGGCAGCCATGAATACCCAAAGGTAAATGGTCAACAGGCGTTCGATCTGTTGATTTTCACTTTCAAACGGAGATGTAAACAAGGTTTGCAGTGCATCCCAAATTTTGAAGTTGTTATGTTTCATACACAATTGGCCTTATAAAGATATGAACAATTTTTGTTAAGCAGCTGTTATTTTGGCCTGTTCAAAACAACACCCCTGCCGCTGGGACTGTGGTGGAGGTTTATGCAAGAGGCCAGCCCTCTGTGGATATGTATATATTTTTTCATTTTTTTTGATAATCGTAAATACGGGAATCCCCTACTTGTTGATTTTGTAAAGCCCTGGCTACAGTCGGGGAAAAGGCGTAAAAAAAGCCTGAATTCCATAGAGTGGAATTCAGGCTTTTTTGATTATTTATGGTCAATATAAAGGTACCCTTGCCGCGTTCACCTTATCAGCATTCTCTGAGAAAAGATATTGCATTGCCGCCACAATTTCGTCGGGGGTGGTGCCATTGCCTTTATTTTCAACATCAATTGCCTTAACTTGGATGATGTTCGCCGTCACATTGAAATCCTTCAACTCGGCAGCGAGAGCAAGCATCATCGTCTCCTGTGCAGACTTGGCGGCAAGGTACACGCCGCGTTTGGCAGGGGGATTGGCGACGGTTGAAGGTGAGATCGTGATCACCCGTCCCCAGCCGCTTTGGGATAATGCGTCTTCAAAAGCCTTGAACAGATTGAACGTGGTGCGGACATGTTGATTGAGCATGGCTTCCAGATCATCGGCTGATGTCTCTGCAAGGGTTTTGCCGCCGCTCCAGCCGCCGACGAGATGGAACAAGGCGTGGACATTGCCAAATTTGGAAAGAACAGCCCTGGCGGAGTCCTGAAGCGCCTGTTCATTAAGCAGGTTCACGACTTCTGCGTAGAGTCGCTCTGAGGGTAGGTTCAAGTCGCGGACGAGGGAATCCAATTTGTTTTTATCAATATCCAGCAGGGTAAGGTTGTGACCCATTGCTGCAAATGTCTTTGCGGCCAGGCTTCCCAATGCACCCGTTGCACCTGTAATTACAATGCTTCTACGGCTCATTGTTTGTTACTCATACAAAGCACTGATCTGATCGTCTGTCATGCCTTCCACAATGGCATGGTCGCTTTGTTCGGGAAGGTGTTCCTTGCCGTGAAAGTCGATCATGTGGCCGGATTTTTCTGCCTTGGTCTTGAGATAAAAAATATTATGTTCATTCATTGGCAAAATATGCGGCAGGCGTTCGTTGATCTTTACGCCATGTTGTTCGAGTTGCGCGATCTTCTTCGGGTTATTGGTCATCAGCCGAATGGACTTGACCTTGAGCGAATGGATCATGTGCGCGGCCACGGCGTAATCGCGTTCGTCATCACGGAAGCCAAGCGCATGATTGGCTTCGACGGTATCGAGACCCTGGTCCTGCAGGGCGTAGGCGCGCACTTTGTTGGTTAGCCCAATGCCACGCCCTTCCTGACGCAGGTACAACACCATGCCGCGTTCCATTTCGCCGATCTTCTTGAGCGCCGCCTCGAGCTGGTCGCGGCAGTCGCAGCGCAGGGAACCAATGGCATCGCCCGTCAAACATTCCGAATGAAGGCGCACTGGCACATCGTCTGCATCGATCACATCGCCTTTGATAATGGCAATATGTTCTTTGTTATCGCGATTGTTGGAAAATGCCACAATGTGAAAATCACCGAAACGGGTCGGCAATTCCGCCATGGCTTCGATATGAACACAGACATGATCCTCACCATACCCTTCACACTCGTGGCAGCAATCCTCCTCCAACAAAACCTGAATTTTTTCATGCATTAATGTAGACATAAATTTTCTCCAATTTCAAGTGACAGCCGCCTGTGAGGTGACTGTCACGTTTCTAAACGATATTTCAATACGACTCCGCCGTCTTCCCAGCGTTCGACGTCCACGAGCTTCATAGCCATTGCCCGTTCACGCGGAACGCCGAAGCCATCGGCTGGAGTGGGGGCGTTTGCGCCGCCGAAGATCATCGGTGCCACATAGAGGAATAGTTCATCTACAAGACCCAGGCGTATGAGTTCAAAGTTGATCGTCCCGCCGCCTTCCACCATTAAGTGATCCACACCGATCTTCTTCAAGGTCAACATCATCGTGTGCAGGTCTACGCGTGGAGCATCTTCCAGAAACACTTCAACGCCCAGCGCACGCAATTGCGTTATCTTCGCCATAGATGTTTGTGAAGTGGTAAATATTACCTTTCGCGTATCACCTGCTTGAATAAAATCTGAGTCTTCCGGGATGTCTGGAATCGCTATGCTCGAGGCCACCCCCACCTTTATGGGGTTGGGCGAACGCCCCTGCCTGATCCGCCCCTCACGCAGCGCCTCACTCTTGACCGTAAGCTTGGGCAGTTCCTCCAAAAGTGTTTTCCCGCCGACGAGGACCGCATCGGCAGCGGCGCGTAACTCATCCACGCGTTGTTTATCGCGTTTGGAAGAAATGGCCGCACCTTTTCGTTCAAACGTATCTATTTTGCCATCTGCCGTCATGGCGGTATTGATGAAGGTGTAGGGTCGGTTCATGAATTTGTTCTTTGACTTGTTGAGTTGTGCGCTTCTTACAAAAGAAAATGCTGTCTAAAATAAGACAGCATGATTATAGGGTTTGCGGGCTGGTTTATCCAACCCCCAA
>DAOQPR010000027.1:0-15260 GCA_035333265.1 Anaerolineales bacterium | reverse complement strand
TGCAGTTATCTGGGAGCCTGGAAGACCTGACTTCAGGACCGGAAGGTGGTGAGATTTCCATTGATGGAGGCGTCACCTGGCAGCCTGTTTTGCTGGAGTCAGGGTACTGGTCTTTCAATTGGCAATCTGGTGAAGTGCCCAATGGAGAGTACACCATCCAAGTGCGTGGGATGGATCGCGCCAGCAATGATAGTGCTGTTACCACCATTTCACTGACCGTGGACAATGCCCCGCCGGTTGTGTCCATTACAGAACGGTGGTGGATCTGGGAGAACGGAACTCTGAAGGTTTCCCCCAATCACTTTCCGATTGCGACCATCCAGGTGACCATCCGTGATCCGCAAAAGCGTTGGAAGGAGGTAGTGTTGAACTTTAATCCAGGCAGGAATTCCTACCTCGTGAAATGGGATCGGCGCTTTGTAGATGGGACACTGGCTCCAGCGGGAGAATATCCGGTGCTAGCAGAAGCTTGTGATGTAAATGGGTTATGTGGACAGGATGCGGGCAGGATCGTGATCCCGGAGGTGGCAACATCGACAGCCACTCTGACTCCATTTCCAACAGCGACCAGCACATTGACGCCTTCGGTGACGCCAATTGCAACACAAATATCGCCGACGCCGACTTTTGCGCTGAACACACCAATACCGGAAGAAACACCTGAACCGACTCAATCCTCCCTGCCGCTTTGGCAAATTATTGGCTTGCTGGGTTTATTCATGGTAATTGCGTCCGCAAGTTTGGTGGATCCCCGGCCCAAAGCTTTGAAACGGTTGGGCGAAACGTTCAGGATGATGTCCGAACGCTCAAAAGACGAATCTATTAATAACAAATAACGAAAAGGAAAAGAAAAATGGAAATAATTCTTGCAATTGTAGTGGCATCCGCCGTGATCTTTTTTGGCGCATTGATCAGCATGGGCAATGAACGACAAAGAAAGGCAATTGACCAATTGAGAGAACAGGTTACAATGTGGGCTATACAGGATTTAAGGGCAAAGCATGAAAAACTGGTACGCGAAACAGTAGTGGAAGATCCTCTTGCCTGGTTTAACCAGTTAATAAAAACCACGCTAGGTATTGACCTGAATTTGCAATTGGTTGAGATGTTCGATGAGCCGCAATCAATAATTTGCATATCTGGCGAGAACTCGATGAAATTTGTGTTCTCGCCACTCTCGCCCATAGACCTTCGCAACCACAAGCGCAGCAAGCAAAGTCGGCTTGCTCACTTTACAGGTTATAACCCGTTATTGTCTTTGCCACGGGATGTAAAAATCTACGAATTATCTGTTCTAAATAGGGGCATCTTATTCGACGCGGAAATTTCATCAGCCTGGCAAGGATTAACTGGTCAGGAATTGAAATCAACAAATCGTATCTGGATGTATAAATATTCATAAGTAGGGGGTTGGTAAAATCATATAAACAGCTTCTCAAGAGAAGATATGAATTGGGAATCTGTCTATGAAATTCAGTAAATCACAGATTTGATCTTTAGGCGCTTCATGGTGATGAGTTTGGTGGCTTTTGCCCAGAAACTGCATGAGTCAATGAATTAATGAACATATTTCAAATACTTCAAGACTAAGCACACCTTATTATCTAGAATTGAACCAAAACCCAATGGTTTTAGTCGTTAATACGTTTATCCTGTGATTTACTGAAATTAAGGAATCCAAACCTCTAAAAATTTGAACCTTCAATCCATTAATCGAATTGTAAAAAGCAAAACCGTGCTACAACCCTTTATTAATAATCAGAGCTGTTATGGCGAATGCTATCGAGTATGAACAATTTCGCCAACACAGAATGGGCATACCGAAGAAACTCATCTGTTAGCCATATGAATACTGCACAGGATTCATCTACGAGTAATTGAAATAATGGATTGCCTCCAGACGCTATTACAAAAGATTGATTCCGATCATCCATTACCTAACTCGGATACTTCTAGAAATTACAGATGAAAAATTTGCTATTGAGCACCATGAAACTTGCCGTTCAGTATACCGAGAAAGGAGAATTGCTCCTGGCTGAACTTACTCTCGATAATGTTGTTTCAGTGGGAGAAAGGTTTTTAGCGGAAGTTACATCTCAGAATCGGTTAACGTTAAGACAAGCTGCTCTCTTAGCCTGTTCATGCTATGACGCCATCGCGGGTCAATACATCCGATTGGGAATTTTCGCATCGAACAACGGCGATACACTGGGAGAGCTTTTTTTCTATCAAAATGCCGGCCGCTGTGTCGATAAAGCCCAAGACATATTTGCCCGTTGCCAACCGCCGCAGACGGATATCGAGCACAACGTATTTATAAATCTATCCCTAGATCTGGGGTTTATTGCCGTCACAAAAGGTCAGGCGGCAGATGCCAAAATATTTTTCAAACATTGTGTCGAAGGGAGGGCGACTCACCCCTCAACGGAAAGTGCTCAATCTGTGGCTCGAAACTGCCTTGAGAGTCTCCTCGTCCTCGAAGTTAACGATGCGAAGGAGCAGGTTCTTAGAACAATAAAAGATTTTTTTCAGTAACCCGTGTTGACACTAAAGAGAGTGAAAACTACATGCCAGTACGAATCTTTATTCTTTCGGTAATCGAGGATAAAAAAAATCGCCTTGAACGGCAAATCAGGAATGTATTGGTGATTTATAATATCTGATTCTTGTTTCGCATTCTGAGCACATTCCATATTGCGTGAAAAATGCCCCAGCCCAACCTTCAAGAATTGTATTGCCCGTGAAGAATTCGAAGTTGGTTGAGCTCCTTCCCCACATAATGAACCAGACTGTCGTCTTCTGACATTTCTCGCAATACAGGTCAATTCTATTGGATGGACCAATTAATTCCGTGATTTTCATTTATTTGTTTTATTTTTCGAGCCTTGTTATTTAATGAGTGAGAGAACTCCGCCTTTTCTATTCAGGTCGTTTTGAGCCGCTGATACCATCCAACCACCCAAGTTCGCCTTGAAAGCGATAAAGGTGGTACTGAAGCAAGAGATGGCGAGCCTTCTCTCTTTTTCCCAATGAAGCCTGTGACTTCTTTATTTTGCCGATTATTTGATAAACAAACTCCCTGTGCCTGTTAATGTAAAAAATTCGCTTATTTTTTTCCAGAGCATCTAAATTTGTTATGCCCGATGTGATTCCCTGATATTCTTCGAATGAATTGCTGGCCGCAATGAAGAGATAATCTCTAAAGAAACGGCGCCCCGCTTCGGTAATATGATAAACGCGCTCAAAGTCAGTTCGATGACGTGCCCATTTAATCAATCCCCAACGTTGCAGAAGCCTAATCTCACGATTTATGCTTCCAGAAACAGGTTCCGTCGGCCCTAAAATCCGGATAGAATTCAGGTTTTCAGACAATTGCTGCATGGTCATTGACGTACGATTTAGGCATCTCAATATAAACAGTGCTTCCTTACCAATGGGGCTAAACATCATGATCACCTTTTCGATTTTTGTAAAAATTATTAAATCGCAAGTAAGATAGTTGCTGCATCTGCAGGTCATAGCCATCCGTACCATATTACCTGTTGAACGGGTTATGCCAATTATATTCACTTTATGATGAAAATCATCCCAGGCGCATCGCTTTTGCAAAAGTCCCCGTGAAGTCGGGGGCACCGGCCAATTCAACATAATCCATTTTCTCTGCCAGTTCTTTTGCTTCTTTTCGCTTTTTCAAACAAGAGACCAAATGTCCCTAATGGAAAATCCGCTTTCTCGCCTTTGCGGGAATGATCTACAAAGGCAAACGCAGATTTGTCCTGTATATCCTAAACCTTTTTATAAAAAATCGTATACATTCAAAGTGATTGGCAGCTCGGATTAGGCACACTTTTTCCTGTTTGCATGTAGACGCCTATGTTGAAATACTTGAGTAGTTCCTTTTCTAAAACAGTGGTTTTGAAGGAACGTGACGATACATGTACAGGATTGATCAGATAGTAGTGTAGATCATATGATCCATTATCCGGGCCCAAGAGTTTCTGCCGCCTTGACGAAAGCAGACAAAACGATAACGACATCAACTCGGATAACAACATCTGCTACTGCATCAAAGATGGCGGGGGGCAAGTTGATAACAATGATCTTATTATCTTGCGCCTGGGCTTCTTCAACAAGCGCCGTTGCCGGGCCTCCAACCAAAGATGTGCCCGCAACCAATACAATACCAGGTCGCTGTTCCGGAGGGCTCTTCGGGAGGCCAGCATCGCCTTCGCGGGAAGTTGTTCTCCAGCCATGATCACATTGGGCTTCAGAACACCGTGGCAATTTGGGCAATGAGGTACTAGTCCATCTCGCAAGAATTGTTCCAGAAATGACCTGGACGAATATAATTTGTAACAGGAGATGCATACAACTTCGCCTAAAGTGCCATGTCATTCAATCAGTTTATTGGAACCGGCAAGTTGGTGCAACATATCGACATTTTGGCTGATTACCGCCCGCAAATATCCCATCTCTTCCAATTCAACCAGGGCATGGTTTGCCGCGTTAGGCTGCGCTGCAAACACTACCTTTAGAAGCGGTTAATACCGTCGTAAAATGCCTGAGGGTCGTGGCTGAAGCCTTGTAGAGTCCCCCTCTCCAGTCCCCTTTCCTACAAGGCTTCAGCCCACGACCACAGACCCGTCTTTAGGCTGCGAAAGTCGGGAATGCCTGAACGGGTGGACATCCCTGCCCCGGTAAAAGCAACAGCTTGCCTGTTTTTTGTCAACAGGGAGGCGGTTCGCCCAACTTCGAATGAAAAATTGACCTGGGACATTTGAACCGCCCATTCACTCATCTGTCTATTGCTGTCTTTGATTCCGTTTATCCATTTTACTTCATCTTGGAAACGATAAAGGTAGTATTCTAAAATTGACAGGCAAGCAGTATCGCTTTCACCTGTTCTCCAAATCCACGCGCTTCCTCATAAGCTTCGCAATGCAAAATGGCGAAATAGGTTTCTTTTACACTGGCTTTTTCTTCCACCCGTTGGAGTACCTCTTGGGAGCTCTTTCCTTCCACTGCGGCGCGGGCGGCGGTAATGGCAATGAAACCCGTGAAATGGTCGCCTGCTGGCTGCCCAGCACCTCAACAAGACGATCTGGAAACTCGTCCTGCACTATTTCCGCTGCTTGGCAAGCCGTTTGTAGCCTATGCTCAGTTTATTGGAATGCGCCACGCACAATACTGCCTGTTGACGGCGGGAGAGTTTGACTATCATATTACCTGTTGGAGCAATTCGAATCCAGGCAGAATGAATTAATAGTTAAAATATCAAGGTTACACGAGGAGCAACATATGACAAAAACCCCTGCCCTTACAATGGAACTTCGAAGGTTAATGGAGGAGACCATGCGCCGGAGTATGAAAGGCATGCTGGCCTTTGCGCGCGATCGGAATA
Source organism: Anaerolineales bacterium (assembly GCA_035333265.1). Taxonomy (GTDB): domain Bacteria; phylum Chloroflexota; class Anaerolineae; order Anaerolineales; family Villigracilaceae; genus Villigracilis. The sequence continues at coordinate 9,859 of DAOQPR010000027.1, read as the reverse complement.
TTTCCTTTTCTCAAATCGCCATACTGATGCATCTACACTATCAAGAAAAAAGCACTGTTTCCGATATTGCTGAAAAATTGGGGACGACAAGCGCGGCAGCCAGCCAACTCATCAAGAAACTGGAGCAGGATCATCTGATCCGAAGACACGAGGGAACTGACGACAGGCGGATTCGTCAGATAGAGTTGGGAAGAGATGGCCGGAAACTTGTGAATGCCCTTATAGAAACCCGTTTTCGCTGGGTGGATGATTTTTCTTTGTCGTTTGACGCCGAAAAGGCAGACCGAATCTTGCTCTCGATTCAGGAATTGACTGAAATGTTTAAACGGCACGATGCAAATTTATAATCCTAGACGGGTAAATTGTTCGCGCAGGGCGTTGTATCTTTTCCTTGGGGAAGGCGAAAACTCCGTCACGCATATCTTTGCCCAAGAGCTGGAACCTTTCAAACTATACAGTGTCCAACGCCGCGCATGGCATACGCATGCGCTCAGCGTGGACGCGAAACTGCTAATCGTGGAAAATCGAAATACAGCGGGCACGAATTCGCCGCGCATAGAAATACCCCCCGAGCAACATGCGGAAATCCTGCGCCTGACCCATCGTTTGTGGATGGATCACAGTAACGCTACATCCCCCGTCTTTACAATTGCCTGTCCAGCCACGCCCGCACTGCCGCCAACGATTCGGCGGTGATGGTGTGATTCATGTGGAAGTTGTGATACTCCACATTCACGTCATAGCGCTGGAGAAAGTCGCGGGATTGATGCGACCATTCGAGCGGCATACTCGAATCCTCATGGCCGTGCGTCATCACCACAGGCTTGCCTTTTACGCCCGCTTTATCCACTTGCAGACCTGATTGCAGGGGAATATAACCCGACTGCGCGATGACTCCTGCGATGCGATGCGGGCGGGTGAGCAGGAAGGACATCGAAATCATACTGCCCTGACTGAAGCCCATCAGAAAGAGTTTTTGCGGGTCAATCGGATACGCCTCCAGCAGTTCGCTCAGGAAGCGGTCAATGCGCGCCAGCGCCGTTTCGAGAAGAACGGGATCGGGACGCCCAAATTGAGTGACGGGATACCAGTCATACGCGCCAGGCCCGAAGTCAACGGGGCCGCGCCCGCTCACCCACAGAAGGTTTTGCTGAAGGTGCGGCGCCAACCCGATCAGGTCGCGTTCGTTGCTGCCGTGTCCGTGCAGGGCAAAGATGGCGGGATAGCGAGTCTGTCCATCATCGGGATGGTAGGAAGCGGGATATTGTAGCAAGTGGTAAATATCGAGGTTGGTTTGTTCTTCAATAGTAGTCATAAAAATCTTTTTCAAATCATTTCATAATTCATCAGTCTCACGCCGCGTTTTCCAGGTTGACTACAAACTCCAGCAATTCGCGGCTTTCCTGAAGCCAGGTCATCGGGTTGGTAGCGCGCTTGATGTATCGGATCACGCCATCCCGGTCTACGATCACGGAGGCTGTGCGCTGGATGACAAAGGCAACTTTTTCCAGATCAAACACCCGATATACCACGAACTCGGCGTCGGCAAGCACCGGGAAGGGAACTTTGAGTTGTTCCGCGTATTTGACGGCGCGTTCCTGCGTATCACCGAGAATGACGACCACTTCCGCGCCCGCTTTCTGAAAATCTTGAATCATGCGCCCCAACTGGGCGACGTGCGTTCGGCACTGCATTCAAAGGTATTCGCGCACGAAGAACAACACGACCCGCGACTTGCCGCGGTACTCGGCGAGTCCTGTTTCGCCGCCTTTGCTGGAGGGTAGTCTAAAATCGGGGGCTTGCGAGCCCACTGTCAATTCATCGCTCATGGTTCGTTATCTGTTCATTTCTGCTAGTTCGGCGGTGGTCAGGAGTAAAGCATTCCGGGATGGGTCGCGCAGGAATAGACCGTCAGGGCGGCGCTCGAAGGCAACGCCTTTCTGTTCCAGCAGACCATCCATCCGTTCCAATTCCTGGGTATTGGGAAGGTTGAATGTGTAATAAAGCAAGCCCAGGGCGTCATCGGGCGGCGGCGGCGCGCCCTCCCCCTGCCAGGTGTTATAGCCGATGTGGTGGTGATATGCCCCGGCAGAGACCATCCCCATGCGAAAGCCGCGCGCAGTTCCCATGTCATCGAAGCCAAGCAGGTCATGGTAGAAACGGAGCGTCTCCTTCAAGTTGGCGGCATAGAGATGGAAATGTCCCATGCGCGTTTCAGGTGGAACGGGCAGATCGAGTCGGTCATCTTCGGTCAGGTTCGAGAAGAGCGCATCCAGATCCATGGCTTCGCGCCCGTCGCTGATGGAGCCGTCGGCGCGGCGGACGTAAAACTGCCCGTTATTGATCTCGTTCACCCCATCTTCGGGCGATTCGCAGTACAACTCGATGTTGTTGCCTTCGGGGTCATCGAGGTAGGTGGTCTTGGTCATGATGTGGTCGGTGGGGTAATTCGGGTACTTCACAGTGAAGAGGCGGGCGATCACGCGCGCCAGTTCACGACGGTTGGGAAATAGAATGGCAAAGTGATACATGCCGGTCACGCCTCGGTACCGTTTACCGCTTTGAATCTGGCTCATGCGCACCAGGTCGCGTCCGCTGACGCCCAGCGCGGCACTTTTATCCTTGCGCCAGTTCAATTGCAAGCCAAGCGCCTGTTGGTAGAACAGAATTTGATTGTCAAGATCGGCGACCTTGAGGTGGATATAGCCCGGCAGGCTTTCGGGGTGGAGGCGGTCAGATGAAATTGACACAGGTTGAGGAAGGGATAAAGTAGCCATTGTTCTCCTATTACTACGCATATAAAGGACGGTTCTGTGCAAGGACCAGAATATCCAGCCGTCTTCCCGTTCGATTAACTTTTCGCGGCGGCTGCGAAATCCACTGCGTTCACCGCGCGTCCTGTGACAAAATTATACGAGTCCACGAGGAGTTGAAATACCACATCCAACTCCTGCATGTCCAGCGGTGTGTACAGCATCACCATACCGAGATTACCCATGTATGCCGCCATCGGGTGCGGCTCTGCCCAACCCTTTTCGATGGCTTCTTGCGCGCGTTCAGGCGAAAGCGAAACATGCAGACTGCCATCCGGATGGATGTGCGCGAACTCGCGCCCGCGGGCGATGGATTCGGGATGCTCCAGGGGCAGATCTTCGTCGAGCCAGATCGCGCGCGCTCCCGGCACGGAGATGACGGTCGGGCGGTTGGTCACATTCGGGAGGGAATACGTCCGCCGAAACAGTTCCGCGTTCACTTCCGGCACAGGACTGATGCCAATCTGGGAATGCGGCATGTTCTTGTTCGTTGGCGGACGCGGCCGCGTACGTTGTGACAGGGGATTATGTTCCATGATATTCGATCCTTTCAAAACGGCTAAGGTTTGGGCTGTGATTCAGATTTCAATCGTTCCAGCGCTTGAAGAAATACATCATAGGATTTGGCGCCGACGATGGCGTAACGGTCGTTCAAAACATAAGTCGGCACGCCGGTTACGCCGATCTGGTACGCCTGGTTCACTTCCGACTGGACGGCGGCGGCGTATGTTCCCGCTTCCACCAGCCTCTGCATCTCTTCCGCGTTCAGCCCAACTTCTTCGGCGGCGGCGCGCAGGACATCCCATTTGCCGATGTCCTGTCCCCGGCCGTAGAACTTGTCGAAGACGCTACGGTGAAACTCAAACCCTTTTTCGCGCTGGCGGGCGTATTCAGTGGCTTCGTGCGCCAGCCGCGTGTTTGGGATACGTGTTGGGAAGACCATCTCCAGCCCGATGGCGTTTGCCCTTTCCTTCAAACGCGCGTGGGATTGGGCAGTGCGGGCTATCACATAATCGGGCAGTTCCATGCCCTCTGGCGGCGTATTGGGGCGCAAATAAAACGGACGCCATTCGACCTCGGCGTGATGTTCTTCAACCAACTTTGCGACCACACCCTGGCCGACATAACACCACGGTCAGACATAATCGGAATAGATTGTGAGTTTGAATTGTTCCATGTTTTTTTCTCATGTTGCTGATGGGCGGGCCAACATCGACTCCAATAACAGGAGGTGGAATGAAAGGCATGGGTCGAGAAAGAGGCGGTTTAGTGACTGTGACCTTCGTGGCTGTGGGAATGTCCGTGATGATCTTCTGGCAGGTATTTATGCGGGTCCTGCTCGAAGGATTTCTGGCAGCCAGCCGAACAGAAATAATAGGTCTCGCCCGCGTGTTCGCTCTTGTATTGCGCGGTTTCGATTTCGACTTCCATTTTGCAGACGGGGTCAATTGCAGTGCTCATACGATTCTCCTTTTGCAGATTCTCCGCTTCTGAGACGGGATAACATTCGCCGGTCAGCGGATCACAGTAACCGCCAATGGCGTCTTCGCCGAGATCCATCAGTGTAACAGGTTTGATGGACGGCTGATCCGCGGCGGGCGTTTCAGATGCAGTGAGATCAGGGTTGGGTGATGTCATGTTAGAAACCGAGTTTCTCCTTCACAAGGGTCATGGTCGTTCTATCGGGCAGTCTCCCAGGCTTTCACCCAGAGGGGTCATAGAAACAACTCCCAGCGCCCGAACACCACGAATACGGAAAGCGCCAGCAATGCAAGATTGACCGGCAGAACGTTATATTCCCTTTTGGGCAGATGCTCCGTGAAAATGGCAAGAAGTTGGAGCAAGGAAAGACCGACTCCCGCAAGCACCGTCAACCAAGGCAGGATGCCTGTAACCAACGGCAAAATCAGCCCCAGCACACCCAGCAGTTCCGAGATTCCAACGAAGCGCACGAAGCCGTTTGAACGCTCTTTTGCCCAGGGCAGCGTTTCCTTTGCTTTGGGAGTCATAAAGGTTTTCATCGTGCCCGGAATTAAGTAAAATGCAGCCAGCAGCCCCTGGACGATCCATAATGCGATGTTCATCTTGACTCTCCTTGTGGGATATGCTACTATACTCTTGTTGCTTAAACAACAAACGTTGTATATTAAACACATATTGCATAGTACAGTCAACCATCAATCACCTTTTTCTGTTGGATAAGCGACAAAGGAGCGAAAATGTTGACCACCCTCCCAGAGGAAAAACTCGATCCGCGTGTAAAACGCACCCGCCAGTTAGTGGAGCAGGCATTTACACAACTGATCCGCGAGAAAGAGTTTCAATCCATTTCCGTTCAAGATATTTCAGAACGAGCCGAAATCAACCGCGCCACGTTCTATGCGCATTTTCCCGACAAGTATGCCTTGCTCGATTACAAAATCCGCCAGGAGTTTCGGGCGGAAATCGAAAAGCGCACCCTGAACGCCTGCCATTTCAGCGAAGATAATTTACGCGCGCTGATCTTGACAGTGTGTGAATTCATCGGAGAAGCCAACAGCCATTGCAAATCGCCGCACGGACAGTTCGGGCCAATCGTGGAGGCGCAGGTCAAAGAACAAATCAGAGACTTATTAATGACCTGGTTGGCTCAAGTCGAATCAAACGTTCCCTCTGAGATCTTGGCGACCGCTGCCAGTTGGGCAATTTATGGACTGGCACAATACTGGAACGATCAAAAAGACCGCGTTCCTGTGAATGAGTACGTTGAAAGGATTCTTCCGCTGGCAATTGCAAATCTGCAGTTGAGCCGGGCATGAATAAAGACCGCCAGGGTATGCATATCCTGGCGGCTGTAATTTTGATTCGCTGTGTGTATGGGGACATGAAGGTTAAATGCGCGGGCATCCCTATCAACTATTTTTTGACAAGAGACTTCAACAGCGCGCCGAAACCTTTGAAGCCCTTGCCATTGATCATCATCAATAGCGCCTCCAAAGTGCCGCGCTTGAGCGCGCCGTTGCTCATCATCAGCATGGCGCGCAGGGGCATTTCTTTGAGCATGTTCTCGACCATCGCTAGCAGGGGGTTGTCGGGGTCGCTGCCGCCGACCATCTTTTTGACCTGTCCATTCATCAGGTTGAGCAGTTGACGGGCAAGCCACGAGTCGCTCATGTCGCCGAAGGGGGTGTTGAGCGTGTAACTGCCCTTTTGCAGCTGGATGTTTTCTGGAAGCGCGCGTCCGTATAAGGCGGCAAAAGCAGATTGCGGAATCGGGGAAGAGGTCAGGGTGTAATATGGGGCGAGCGAATCCCTGTCAGCGATGGCGAAGGCTCGTTGAGCAGAATCCAGCCGAATGGTCGTGGTGAGGCGAATGTCGCGCGAGGAAGCGCCGACGAGAATCTCAAAGTCGCCCGGTTCCACGATCCAATCTTTTTGCGTCACATCATAGTAGGCAAAGGCGCGGCGGTCGAGTTCGATGGTCACATCTTTTTCTTCGTTCGGATTCAAATGGACTTTGACAAAGCCCTTGAGTTCTTTGAATGGGCGGAAGTGGCTGGATTCGACATCCCGCACATAGACTTGTACCGCCTCTTTGCCTGCGACCTTGCCTGTGTTCTTCACCTTGAGCGTGACCTTTGCTGAATCCTTTTGCGCTCGCACATTGAGGTCGCGGTATTCGAATGACGTGTAACTCAACCCATGCCCAAAGGGGAATAGGACGTACGCTTTTGCAGTGTCGTAGTAGCGATAGCCAACGTAAATGCTCTCGCGGTATTCCACAACGCCGGGACCGCCGGGGTAGTAGGGGTGCGAGGGGTTGTCTTCGAGTTTAATGGGGAACGTCTCGCTGAGTTTGCCGCTGGGGTTGACGCGCCCAAGCAGGATATCGGCTTGCGCGGCAGCGCCTGCCTGCCCGGCGAGGTAGCCTTCGAGAACGGCGGAGACGTTGGCGAGCCAGGGCATTTCCAGTGGGTTGCCATTGCTGAGCAGGACGATGATTTTTTTGTGCTTGGCGGCAACTTTTTCGATGAGCGCGGTATGCGCGGCGGGCAATTTCATACTCGGCTGGTCGCCGCCTTCGGCAACTGCCACACCGACCATAATCACCACATAATCGGCTTTGGCGACGACTGCCAGGGCTTCGTTGAGCAAGGACTCATCCACCGGGGCGTTATCTTTTTCGGGGAAGCCGGGCGCATAAAGCACGTTGGCTTCGCCGATGCGCTTGACCATTTCATCGTACAGGTTATCCACCATTGTGGGGTTGGTCAGTGAACTACCTGTGCCTTGGAAGCGCGGCTTTTTGGCAAACTGACCGAGCAGGGCGACCTTGGCTGTTTCGGGGATGGGCAGAATCTGGTTATCGTTTTTGAGCAGGACCGTGCCTTCTTCCGCAATGCGGCGGGCGAGGTTGTGATGCGCCTGCTTGTCATAGGCATAATCGCCTTTGGCGAGCGTCTCCTGCACTTTGGAGATGAGCGCCAGCATCCGCTCCACAGCGCGGTCGAGGGTGGCTTCGGGCAGGTCTCCCGCTTTGACCGCCGCGAGGATGGCGCGCTGGTTATCTGTTGCGGGACCCGGCATTTCGAGGTCAATTTCCGCCATCAGCCCGGCGATGCGGTCGTTGACCGAACCCCAATCGGAAAGCGCCACTCCTTGAAAGCCCCATTCCTTTTTCAAAATGCTGCTGATGAGATACGGATTTTCGGAGCAGTATGTCCCGTTGACGAGCGTGTACGCGTTCATCACCGTCCAGGGTTGGGCGTCTTTGACGATGGTCTCGAACGCGGCGAGGTAGATTTCGCGCAGGGCGCGTTCATCCACCACGGCGTTGATGGTCATGCGGCGGTATTCCTGATTGCCGACGGCAAAGTGCTTTAGCGATGCGCCAATTCCCTGACTCTCGATACCCTGGATGAGCTGCTTCGCCATATCCCCGGCGAGATGGGGGTCCTCGGAGTAGTAATCGTAATTGCGCCCGCCAAGCGGGGAACGCTTGATGTTGATGCCGGGACCAAGCAGGATGCTGACTTTTTCCTGACGGCATTCTTCGCCGAGGGCGACTCCCATTTCGCGGATGAGTTCACGGTTCCAGGTGGCAGCCTGGATGACGGCGGGCGGAAAGCAGGTGGCGGGAATGCTGTTGCTCATCCCGGCAAAATCCGTGGCGTCGCCCGCCTGTTTCTGGACGCCGTGAGGTCCATTGGTCATCGTGATCGATGGGATACCAAGACGTTCGATGGCAGGCGTCTGCCACATATTCGCGCCAGTAACGAGCCCGGCTTTTTCTTCGAGGGTCAATTGGGAAATAACGTTCTGTATATCTTGCATGGGCGATTTCCTTTATATCACTGATGTTACGCATTCTTCTCGTACCGCAACATCCATGTTGCCTGGTGAGGCAAGATAAATCTTGCGGTACTGCGTAACATCACTTATATCAATTCTCCGGCGCAAATTTATTACGGAAGATCCAGAACCAGAGCAACGTCTGCCCCGCGCCGAACAACACATCCGAGGCGAAATGCGCGCCAATTACAACGCGGCTCATCCCGCCAATCACGCCCCAGAGCAGGAGGGCTGCCATCAGAATATTTCGCGCGCTGTGATTCTTCTTCAAGAACAGAATAAACGGCAGAACACTAAATGAAAGCGCCGTATGACCGGAGATGAATGAATGATGTCCGTTGTTACCCTGCGGCAGATACCAGGGCGTGAACAGGGCAATGTTCCCGGCGTCCAGAATATCTCGATATGTCCAACGTCCCCACGGAATTTTGAACAGCCAGACAGTGATAATCCCACCTACGATCATGACTGCCAACCCGACCTTGGCGGCATTCTTATACTGACTCACCGTCTCCAACGCGACCCGGTGAAGGATCACCTGCCCAAGAATCAATGTGACGATAGCCAAAACAAGAACCAGTGGAAGGTTGATCTTATCTGAATCCACTTGCGCGCCCAATGCATCCGCAAAAAAACTAAGCGCGGCGAGAAAGGTTAGAAGGGAAAGACCGATCACGCCCAGAATGCTTTTGACTTTCTTTTCCACGTTGTAGGTGCGAATCAGAATACAACCGCTCAAAAGACCCAGGAACGAGGCGGGCATTTGTCCGTAGGCTTCCAAGAAATGCGCCCAGCCTGCTTCGGGACTATACAAGGCTTGCGAGATTTGCCAGTCGGTGAAAGCGAAGATTACTACGAGCGTCACGAACACAACCACGGAAAGCCACAACCCTTTGTTTTTCATTTTGTCACTCCTGATGTTTGTGGATTGGAAGATAGAACCGCCAGGGCATTAAGCGCTGTATGTGGTTTCGAGAAATTTCTTTAGCGCAGGCATATATCCGTCAAAGCGTGTACGGCGGATATCATGACTGGCGCCTTCCAAGTGGACCACCTGTACCCGGGCGTTGCGCCTGACTGCTTCTGCCGCGGTCTTCTGCGAGACGATGGACATTTTTTCCTTGTCGCCGATAAAGAGCAGAACCGGCATCTGGATCTTCTTGAAGGGCGCCAGAGGATCAGGAACATTGAAATCCATCGTTGACATCGAATTCAGGAAATCAAAACTCATCCTCTTCTTGGAGTCCACCCAGGGGAGAATTTCATCGTCAGGGTAGGCTGGGGAATTCTTGCGAGCCATGCGGATGGCGATGAACCTTGGCATCAACTTGAACATCATCATGAATTGCCTCATCATTTTGCCAACATCCTTCCCTTTGACCTGCTCCCCATCGAATAATGATTCTCCAGGAAGGAAGATTGGCGGGTCTTCCAGAAAAATGGCGCGGGTCAATTGAGGAAACTCCGCCGCCAGCTGGAGGGACGTATCCGCTCCCAAGGAATGACCGCCCACTACCGGTCGCTCGAGGCGCAGGGCTTGGATCAAACCAGCCAAATCGTTCACGCGGGATCGGGAGGCATAATCCTTCTTCCCCGAAGCCGATTTCCCATGACCGCGCGCATCCGGAAGAATCACATCGTAGCGGCTCTCCAATTCCTTGACGATGCGCGTCCAGCACAAGCCATCATCGCCTGAACCGTGATTGAGCACAACC
>DAOQPR010000026.1:0-15268 GCA_035333265.1 Anaerolineales bacterium | reverse complement strand
CAACACCTGTGGTGACTAAGGAATTGCCCAAAGCAGTTTCGGCTGATATTGAAATGCCTGTCGTGAAAATGGCGACAAAGCCTGTCAACGTAGCGAAAGCGGAAGCGGTTGAACTCGAAGCTGTTGAAGTAAAACCTCAGTCAACACCTGTGGCGACAAAGGAATTGTCCAATGTGGTTTCGGTGGGTGTGGAAGTGTCAGGGGATGTTGAGGTGCTGAGTCGTTTTGAGGTGGCGGGCAGGTTTGAGGGTAGAGAAGATGCGGTTGTTTTCGAGCAGGGAACTGCATTTGCGGAGCAATCTGCCGAGGCGGATTCGGAATCCGCTCTGGTGAAATTCGATCCTGAAAAAAAGGCCGATGTAAAAGAGGTTGAACAGGAATCGGTTTTGGATGCGTCGGGTGTGGTTGAGCAGCAAAAGGGCGCCGCCGAAATCAAGAAGATGGAGAAGGCCGCCATGAAGCCGCTTGACCTGGGGGCAGAGGTGGTTGAGCAGATCACCAGCCAGTTGAAGCCGCATTTCAAGAGCGGAGAGACTTCGATACGCATGCAATTGAATCCGCAGGATCTGGGGACGATCGAAGTACAGATGACGCACAACGCGCAGGGTGTGAGCGTGAGCTTCATCACGGAACAGTCAGGTACCGGGCAGCTGCTTGAGTCGCAAGCGGGGCAGTTGCGCCAGTCTTTGAAGGATGCAGGTGTGCAGCTCGCAAACCTGAACATCAACCAGCATCATCAACCCAGTCATGAAGGAGGTGGTTTTAGACAAAGCCAGCAGTTTACACAGACCCCGCCGCGGAGCGTTCTGCAGGTGGAGGTGGATGAGGGGATGCAAGTGCAACGGGCTGGCTCATCCAGTGAGATCGACTATTTGATCTGAAAAATATTTTGTAGAAAAGGAGAAACCGTATGCAAGTAAACAATGTTTTGAGCGCTTATCAGGTGACCGCGAACAACACGGCCAATGCAAACCCGGCCAGCAACGAACTTGATTCAGGTCAGTTCATGCAGATCCTGCTGGCGCAGTTGACTCACCAAAATCCGCTGGAGCCGATGGACAACGCGGAGATGATGTCGCAGTTCTCGCAGCTTAATTCCCTGCAGGAATTGCGCGGCATCAACACTTCGATGGAGTCTGTTTCTGTCACCAGCCAAACCACATACCTGACCAGCCTGGTCGGCAAGACGGTGAAAGCCAGCCGCGCCGATGGGAAGGTGATCGAAGGGGTGGTGGAGGGTGTTGCCACCGATGTGGAGAATCCACAGGTCCTTGTGGGGGATGAGGTTGTGGACCTGATCGATATTCTTGAGATCAAGGCAGATTAACCATGGCAGATCCATTTCACGTTCAACTCGGACGGGTAAATGGGGTCGGCGCACAGCCTGCAACTCAGGCCAGTACGGTCACAACCAACGCCACCACAGCAGAAAGCCTGAGCTTTCTGGAAACTCTCGAAAATGTTCAGCGTGTGCATTTTTCGAACCATGCACAAAGCCGCATTCAAAGCCGCGAGATCAGCCTGAACAGCGAGAATGTGAACCGCCTTTCAGATGCCATAGACAAGGCAGAGAAGCGCGGCGGGAAATCATCTCTTGTGATGGTGGATGACCTGGCCTTCATTGTCAACGTCCAAAGCCGCACTGTTGTCACGGCATTGGATACAACCCAGCGCGGCGAAGGTGTATTTACGCAAATCGACAGTGTCGTATTTGCCGACCCCGCAGTGGAGAAATCCACGATCGATGTAAAAGGATAGTCCGTTTTTCAAATTCAAATTCAATTCAGGCTGGCCCTCCTGGAGGAAGCCTGAAACACAACCAAAAGGAGAAATATCATGATCCGCTCAATGTTCACCGCTATCAGTTCTTTGAACCTGCACCAGAAATACCTCGATGTCGTTTCCAATAATCTTGCCAATGCCAATACCACGGGCTACAAATCCAGCCGCGTACTGTTTCAGGATCAGTTTGCCCAGATGATGGCTCCGGGCTCGGCGCCTTCTGCCACACAGGGTGGGATCAACCCCACCCAGATCGGCCTCGGCGTTGGCATGGGATTCGTTTCACCCGATTTTACGCAGGGTACCCTGCAAAGCACCGGCCGCAACCTCGACCTCGGTGTGGAAGGTGATGGCTTCTTCGTCTACGGGCAGGATGCCAGCCGCCGCTACTCACGTGAAGGCTCCATGGGCCTCGATGCAGATGGCTACCTTGTCAATGCGGCCACTGGTTTGCGCACCCAAGGCTGGATGGCAGATGCCACTGGCGCTGTAGACCCGAACGCCCCTGTGGATGATATTCAGATCGACACCACCAAATCCCTTGCCCGTGCCACAGAAAACGTAGCTCTCGGCGGCAACCTGAGTTCTGACACAGACGGCACTGGCACAGCCACGGTTTCCATTGCCGTGTACGACTCGCTGGGCGCTTTGCAGAATGCATCGATCCGCTTCACCCGCGGCGGCGTGGTTGGCACTCCGACGAACGTCTGGACCTGGCAGGTGATGGATACCTCAGTAACCCCGCCTGTGGCTGGCACCGGTACCGGTACGATCACCTTTGATGCAAATGGACAGGTTTCAACCACCACCCCGCCGACCGTCACCACCCCGGCGACCATCCCCGGCTCGGCAGGTTCGACCACCCCGATCCCGGTCACCTTTGATTTCACCAAGATGACTCAACTGAAGGCCACCACCAGCGCGACGGTTACGAGTCAAGACGGCCTTGCGGCTGGTTCTGTCACCGATGTGTACATCTCCCCGAATGATGGCGGTGTGTCACTGGTTTACTCGAATGGTCTTTCTGAAAAGGTTGGGCAGGTGGCTCTGGCACGCTTCACGAACCCCGCAGGGTTGATCCAGAGCGAAGGCACCACCTACATGTCCGGGCTTAACTCCGGCGAACCCGAGATCGGCGCTGCCTCCAGCGGCGGACGCGGCACAATCGCCTCCGGTCACCTTGAAGCCTCCAACGTGGATATGGCACAGGAATTCACCAACATGATCCTCGCCCAGCGCGGCTTCCAGGCCTCCTCTCGTGTGATCACCACCTCCGATGAGATCCTGCAGGAACTGGTCAACCTGAAGCGATAATTTGTAAAACAAAGCATGACTCGCCCCGAAATCAAGTTTCATGGGCGAGTCATGTTTTAAACTGGCTGTAGTCTTTGTGTGGAGCGTGTTTGAAAACGCAACCACAAAATCTCAAAGACACAAAATTTGCGCCTTGGTATCTTCGTAGTGAAAAGCGGACTTTTCAGACTTTTGCAATGACCTCTTGCAAAACCTGAAAGCTTAACCACGGAGCCACGGAGGCACAGAGAAAACAATTAAAAAAAACTCCGTGGTTCAAAATGGCATTTCTTAAAACTTATGCAAGAGGTCAAATAAAGATATCAGAAGAAAAAAATACACCCTCCTGTTATGGCGGGTGCATTCCTTGTTTTGAATTCCAGGTCTTTTCTGCTGCCGCGGTTTTGAAAACGGAATTACTTCCCCTGTTTCTCCGTCACCCGATATACATAAGCCAACACCTGCGCCACGACTTGATACAACTCAGGTGGAATCTCTTCACCGGGATTCACAGCCGCAAGCGCAGCGGTCAGGGCGGTATCTTCATAAATGGAAATATTGTGTTTCTTTGCTTCGGCCAGGATCTGCTCGGCCATTTTGCGCTGTCCGCTGGCTACTACGCGCGGAGCTTTATCCCTCTCAGAGTCATATTGCAAGGCGGTCGCCCTCAAAGGCGCCGATTCGTTTTCACTGCGCGGTCTGACCCTGAAGCGTTTATATCCCATCTCACACCTCAATATTAACTGTCATCAAGTCAATGCTGCCTGTGCCGCTTTGCAGTCTGTTGAAAGACTGCGGCATTTGCACATCCACTTGAAAATCTGTGAGGGTGTAACCGAGTTCGGCGAGTGCGTCTGTCAGTGAGGGCAGTTCTGCCTGCGCCTGTTTGCACCATGCCGGGTTGGGGCTCGTAACCGAGCTGCGGATCTGTTTCCCTGCAAAAGAAAGGTCCACTTCCACAGTTTCGGCGGGGGAAAGATCCACTTGAAGGACAAGGCGCGTGCTGGCAGGGTTGATCGCTTTGGCAGTGCCATCCCTTGCGATTCGCAAACGTGCCGACGCAAAATCCTTGTTCGCTTTTGGAAGGGCAAATCCGATCTCCAGCCATTCGGTGGTTGAGGGGGAATCAGATCTCACGTTCATCAACTGTTCGCGGCGGATATCGGTCAGAAATTCCTTGAGCGATCGGGCGGTCTCCTGCCTTCCAAATTGTTCGAGCAAATTCTGTAATTTCGCAAGCTCTATCAGATTATTTTTCGAAATGGATTCGGCTCCGTTTTGGATCTCACTCAACAGAATGTTTTCCAACGACCTGCCGAACGCCTCTGCCCAAGCCTTGAGTTGGTCAGCCATTCGGGAAGAATCTCCGCCCCGATCAAGGATCAGCGAATTCAAAAATTGCAGGTTCGATCTCAACTGTTCGAGAAGGTTTTCGGGCAGATTCTGCTTTGCGGCTTGAGCCAGAGTCGCCATCAGTTGAGAAAATGCCTGGGCGGTTGGAGCAGGCCGACGCGCGGAAAGAGCGAGGCTTTGTCCCGTCAGCGGAAGACCAGCGGATTTGATCGCTGCGGCCAGGTCTGCTTCCGCTTCACCCCAATCGCCGTATTCTGAAAGTGCGCCCTGCAATTCTTTGAGCGTACGCGGCGTGATCGGCAAATGCTGACGGAGGAGGGCGCGGGTCATCACCAAGTTTGAGGTGGTGATGGGCAGGTTGTTGTTTTCAAGAAAGCGCTCGGCCAGATCAGGACCAAAGGCAGTACCAGCAGGAAATGTCTGTTCGTTTTTGATGAGTTTCAATGTGACAGAATTATCGCCCAACTGGGTGATGACGAATTGTGCCGTGCGTTGTGATGAGAGCAGCGCCGATTGATCGGCAGAAGTGAGTTGGGCAACCACAGGGTGTCCCTCCACTTCCAGCACGGCAGTGGTGCCAGTGACGGATAATACCTGGGCTGTGATACGCTGAAAAACACGAAGGTCAAAGCTTTGGCCGTTCGTGTTGTTGATCGGTGAAATCGAAATGGGCCCGGGAAAAATCATAAATGCATCTTACGCCTCATTCCGTATTGCCAAACCATTTACTACAAACAACAGGTTTTATGAAAACCAGTTGGCACACTGGGCAGGTACAGATCTTTCTTTGTCTTTCTATGAACTCTATTTGTTGTGATAAAGGTCTTCAGACAAAATCCGCAGGTCATGAATGATTTCGGTCTGGCGTTGGGAAATGTATTGCAAAAGCACCATGCGATGCGGGTCTTTGAAGGTTAACTGGGTGTTCAAGCGATACCGCTTCGATGCCGTTTCATGACGGGCCGCGATGATTTTGCCCTTCGCTGTGACAATTCCCTGCCGATCCTGGCCGCCATGCAGATGGGTTTGCAGGGATGAGGCGATCTTCCGACCCTCGATCTTTGGCAGCGGCATTGCCTTCCTGAGCTTGCGGGCCGCTGAGTCGGGCAGTGAAATGGACATGGTCAATTCGTTGCCAGGTTGAGCCAAACGGCTGGGAAACATATCACCATCGAAATAAACGCTTGCGCCATTTGCCGAGATATCGGCGACCGGTGCTAGGAATTCATAGGCTGAACCCCTGAATTGAATGGTAGCCACCAGCGGCTCATCAGGCTCCACTCGTATCTGCATCCGCTTGCCGATATCATTTTTGACGATCTCAAAATTTGTCAGGATCGCAAAGTCTTTTGCCAGATTTAAGCGCGTCACTTTTGAGCGGATGACCACAGGGAGTGTATCGCCCTGCAAAAAGGTTTCACCCTGATGATACAGGCAGGCGATGTGATTTTTACTGCTTGGCATTTGGATCTCAGAAGCACCAACCGCATAGACATACGTATCATACGAAATGGGCAGGCCTTTATAAATGTTTAACATCCGCACAACAGCCTGATCTCTTGCAAGCTGTCGCAGCAATGCCATGATCTCCATGTTTGATGCAGAAGATGGTTTGGTCATTGGCAGCATGAAACAATACCTTATCCGCCAAGGGTGGCTGAAGTTGGGTCAATGGGCACGTTGTTTTTGCGAATCTCATAATGCAGGTGCGGACCTGTGGAATTACCCGTATTCCCGGAAAGGCCGATGGTAGCACCAGCGGTCACAGTATCGCCAACCGATACGGGGATGCTGGAAAGATGGGCGTAATAGGTTTTGTAATCCCCATTTTCCACGATGACCAAATTTCCATAACCCTGGTTGTTCCAGCCTGCATATACCACCTTGCCATCCATGGTCGTTTCGACGGGTGTGCCAACGACAATCCCAAAATCCAACCCATTGTGACCGGGATGATAGTCCTGACTCAGAAAGCCCCCCACCGGACGGCCTGATGGAACAGATTTTTCCGTTTGATTCGAAACAACATTTTGAACGGTCTCCTGGGTAGTGTTGACAGAGCCGCTGTCATCCTCCACCTGAAGCTCCACCAGCTTTTCGAGCAGAATGAGCATAAGCAACGGCGACATCAGGTCGTTGATCGTGGAGTTGAGCTGTTGCCCAGTGGACATTCCCCCATTCACCATCGTCATGGTGGATATGATGTCCTTGAATGAGGATAGAAAATCAGAAGTGGACTCTGCCTGATTGGTCTGGGTATTCAATGCCGAAAGACCATAGCCGCGGGAGATTTGGTTGATGGTATTTGTCATAGTGCCTTCATTCTAAGATCGAAGCTCAAGAATGTGAGTAAACGACGCATAAAATCCGTATTATTTGCACATAAATTGTTTATCTCTTCTTTACGCAATATTCAGAAATGATTTATAGGATAAGACTTATCAATAAACTATACTGGGCAAAACAAAAAAGGAACGAGGCCGTAACCAGAAAACGTGCCGCAGAGTCGATTGGTGAAGCCGATGCAAACAGAATTAAAAGTCAGAAAGATCCTTGGAAAAACCTATCTCAACGAGAACCGTCTTGCAGATGCGCTGGATGTCTTCAGCAAGATTCTGGTGGATTACCCGAATGATGTCGAGACCCTGCACATCCTCGGGAATTTTTACCTGGCAAGCGGCGACGGGAAAACCGCGCAAAAGATCTATCAACGCGCTTTGCAACTGGAACCAGATAACAAAGCCATTCAACGTCAGGTGAGGCTGGCTGAAGAAGCAGGTGATACAGGGACGGAAGAACCCATCCCTACCGACCTGCCCGCGGTAACCCGCCTGTTGCAACGCCTCAGCGGTGTTCAAACCATCAGCGAAAACGACATCATCCGCGCGGCAACTCTGCTTGAGAAGATCGTCAACAGCGATAACCCCGCCCAACTGGTGGCACTCCACCTGGATGAAATTGATGAACTCCTGCCAGCCTTGATCGAATTGAACATTCGTCAGGCACAGGCAGATGGCCGCCCTGAACTGGCTGAATCCCTGCGCAACCTGCAGATCAACATAGATCATCAAATGACTGTACGGGAAGGGGATGAACTCGAACAAGCCGTATTAGACAGCGTTTCCGGTTTTAATGGCAACATCCTGTTTCTTAATGCCGAAGCAGGGAAACAATCCAAACGCATGAACATGCTCAAAACAGCCTTGAAAAACCTTGGCTGCAACGTTTCAGAGAAAAGGGATTTTCTCGCCCTCCGCGACCCCAAACCAGATGTGGTCATTGCCAACAATCCGCACCTCGACCCGTCACTCATTGAAAGCATGTCCGCCTTGTCGGCAGCGGGTGTCCCCATCATCCTTGATCTGGATATTGATTTCGAAAAACAACCCATCACCCACCATGAATACAACACAAAAGGCCTGGGAACCCGCACCCGCAGCAATGCCTACACGGCTGCCCTGTCAGTGGCGGCGATGGTGACCGTGCCTTCTGAGATACACGCTGATTCATTGAAAAAATCTGTGAACAACATTCATGTCATTCCAGATGGATGGTCCAACCAGAACAAGCTTTGGCGGAAGGAAGCCCCCGCGCGAAAAACCATCAACATCGGCTGGATGGGGACAAGCGGTGAACTGGAAGATCTGGTGTTCATCCGCCGCTATATTGTGCGCATCATCCGTGAATTTCCCAATACGCGGGTTGTGGTCATCGGGAATCCGCAGGCATATCGGTTGTTCGAAAGCCTGCCGGAGAACCGCCGCCTCTACCTGCCCGCAGTGGACGATGATGAATTGCCCTACCTGCTGAGTCAGGTGGATATGCTGCTGGTTCCGCTGCGCAATACTCCATTCAACATTTCCCGCCCCGATACCAGTTTGGTGGAAGCAGGTGCAAGGGGTATTCCCTGGGTGGCGTCTTCAATCCCGTCCTTTCGCCGCTGGCAGAATGGGGGCGTCATCGCAGAGTCAATGGATGAGTGGCATCTCAATATGCGGCACCTCATCATGGATGAAGAACTCCGCCATAAGCTCGGGGAGCAGGGACGGTCTGCCGCAGAATTGAGAGAGATGAATCGCATTGGAAAACTGTGGCTGGATTTGATCGGAGAGGTCATCAGCACCGAGGTCTCCCTGCCCGCGGCCATGCCAGCCTACGCAAGACTGGAGCGCTAAAGTGGTCATCACATATATCCACTCCAATCATCTGGCTGACCAGATCAGGGTGCAGGTGCGATGCCGCAACATGGTTGATGCCATCAACCGTACAGGTACCCATCGGGCCTATTTACTGGACCTGGCATCCTTCGTTCAAAATACACCACTGGCCCAAAGGCTTTGCCTTGAATCAGACCTGCTGATCATCCACCGTTATCTTTACGGCCCGATCCTGTCTGCCATTCAGTATTGGAAAGCACGCGACAAAACTGTGATCGCGGATTTCGATCAGGCGGTCAATTACCTGACCGAAGACATGCCAGCTTTTCCATTTTGGCATGAGGGCCTGCCGTGGGAGGATTCGGGGTTCGATGGACAATCGGCCATCGAACCAACACCCTTTGAACAATTCAAGTGGGGGCTTGCATTGGTGGATGCAGCTACGGTGTCATCGGTGCGGCTGGTGGATGATTGGTCTCATGTGACAAACATATTCAGGATCCCCGATTTTGTGAACTCGCATCATTACCCGCTGTTGAATCAGAATCACGGGAACGAGATCTGGATCGGTATGGGAAATTGCACAGGCTATGAAAGTTTCAAGAAAAGCGGGCTTGCAGAAGCACTTGAGAATGTCTGCCGCAAACGTCCGCAGGTCAGGCTGGTTTTGCCCGGTTCAGATGAATCTATCGGTTTATTGAATATCGGCGCGAGTCAATTGAATGTGTTTTTTCCGCATTGCTTTGAAGATTGGGTGGGAATTTTGCTCGAATTGGATATTGGGCTGGCCCCGATCCACGGGAATTACAGTCTGCGCCTTGATTCCTACGACCTGCTTGAATTCATGATCGCAAAAATTCCCTGGATCGCCAGTGAAACACCCGCCCTTCAAAAATTATCACAACTTGGGCAGTGGACACAGAACACACCGTCGGCATGGGAACATGCCATTTTAAATACCGTAGACCAGCTCTCGGTGAAGCAGAGAAACGCAGCCGGGGCACCCTTCCTGTATGCACTTAGCCAGGATATCGGTGCGAATGTCACCAAGGTATTGCAGGTCTATTCCATTATTATGCAAGGTGCCCGATGACAGAATCAAACCCCAAACTCAATGCTGAAGGCTGGGAGGTCGTTCCAAAATCTCCCCACAAGATCAAATCACCCGTCATGCTCACCATCCCTGCAGGCGAATTTCTGATGGGCACCAGTGACGAAGATATCAAACTATTGCAGATCAAGGAATCAGATTGGGCTTACGAATGGTCTGATAACGATCTATTCACAGCCGAACAACCCAGACATTCCGTGTCGCTGCCTTCCTATGAGATCGCGCAATATCCCGTGACCAATGCAGAGTATTACACGTTCATCTGGGATAAGGGTCATCGCATTCCACGCAACTGGCCCGGGTATACTTTTTTAGAAGGCACCGATGACCACCCTGTTGTGGGCATTTCCAAGACCGATGTTGAGGCCTATATTCAATGGTTGAATGAAAAGACCGAGGTCAACTTTCGCCTGCCCACAGAGGCGGAATGGGAATATGCAGCACGCGGGGATGACGGCCGAATTTTTCCGTGGGGCAACACCTTTGACCCGTGGCGATGCAACACCGTGGAAAGCATGAAAAAAGGAACCACGCCCGTGGGGTCTTATTCGCCCAGCGGCGATAGCCTTTTCGGTGCAGCGGATATGGTTGGAAATGTGTGGGAGTGGACCCAGTCGCTGTTCATGCCTTATCCTTACCGCCCCAATACCAACAGGGAAGAAGTAAAGCCAAATGGCAGGTATGTGGTCCGCGGGGGAGCGTGGTATTACTCACGCAAACTGGCGCGCTGTGCTGTGCGCGAGGGTGTGCTGCAAGACCATCTTTCCCCATCCATAGGATTCCGCCTTGCCCGTTCCATTCGTTGAACAAGTCACTTTAGGTAGAGAAGGATTCATTCTCCATTCTGCTGTACATCCGGCAGAATGATGATGAATTTCGTGCCTTTGCCGGGTTTGGTCTCAAAGTCAATGGTGCCGTGGTGTTCCTTGATGACCTGAAGACTGACGGAAAGACCCAGCCCGGTTCCCTTGCTGGCTTCCTTGGTGGTAAAGAAGGGCTCGAAGATATGCTCCTGATGTTCGGGAGCAATTCCCTTTCCATTATCTGAAAAAGCGACACGGAATTCACGATCTTCATAACGCGTCATGATGGTGATGATTCCCTTTTGACCTTCAATGGCCCCCAAAGCATTAATGATCAAGTTGATCCAAACTCCCTTTAGTTGGTTTTGGTGAGCCAGGATCTTTGGCATATTTTCGCCAAGCTCCAATTTGAGGGTGACATCCCTGTTCCTGATCTCAAAATTCGCCATGGAGATCGCATCCATGATCGTTTCATTCAATGAGATCTCCTCGAATTCCTCCCTTTTTTCCTTGCGGGCACTCTTGAGAAGGTCGCCCACGATCTTGGCGGCCCGCACTCCGGCAGCTTCAATCAACTCCAGGGCTTCCTTTGTATCTTCATCGGCATTTGCCTGTTCACGCAGTAACAGTTGGGCGTTGGCGATAATGGCAGCCAGCGGATTATTGATCTCGTGGGCAACATTCGCCGCCAACTGACCGATGGAAGCCAGTTTCTCGGTTTCGATCAGGCTTGCTTCCAACACCCACTTTTCGGTCACATCCTCATCAAAGACAATGACTCGATTGACCGTGTTTGAGCTTTCAAAAATGGGGATGGTGGTAATTTCCCATTGAATGAAGGTTTCCTTGGGCTGCCATTCACGCATGCTTCGTACAGAAGGCATTCCCATGAATGCATCTGCCACACGGCACAGGGGACAGGGGGCATTGTACCCATATAACACTTCATAACATCTGCTGCCAACGAGTTCCTGAGGAGCTTTGCTGACCCTTTCGCTGCGATGGCTGTTGATGATCTGAATGACATAGGAACGGTCAATGATGTAGACACAACTGGGGATGTTATCGAAAAATGTCCTCAGGGTGTTGCGTGAATTGATGATCTCCCATTGGCTGGCTTCAAGCGCGGCCTTGCTGATGGTCAACTGGCGGGTGTGTTCGAGCGCAAATGCGGCATTTGCCACACCTCTCACCATGAGTTGCAAGAAGCGGGTCCGCCGGTCATCTTTTTCGAAATCGAACAGGGGATTGATAAAGATCATGGCGCCAAAGGAAATATTATTGGCATTCAAAGGAGCCACAATGATATTACGGATCGGGTTGGTGGCTGCATCATGAAGAACAGGGTCCACTTCGCCAAGTGTGGTTGCGCTGTAATCGATCATTGTAATGGTCTGGGTCATCGAACTGCACAATCGGCTGTTCTTTACCAGAAATACATTTTCAGATCTCCAGGAGGCGCCTGAATCCAATAGTTTTCGTGTGGCCAATTCGGGGTTTTCAAGATCGAACAGCACCAGCATGGCCGCGTCGGCTTCCACATAATCGCGGATATTGCTGATGGCATTCACCTGGGTGGCATTGGGGTCGCTGTAATTCTGCTCCCCAACGAACGATTCATAGAACTTCAACTCGATCGAGTTATACACGGTCTGCCGCATATAGCGGTTCAGACGGGTCATGTTTTGAACACGAAGAAACAATTCCTGGGTTTCGAAGGGTTTTGTTACAAAATCATCCGCCCCGGCCTTCATACCAGCCATGCGTGATTCGCGGTCATCCAAAGCGGTGACGAGGACAATGGGCACTTCAGCCAAACTCTGCATCGCGCGGATATTTTTACAGACCTCAAACCCGCTCATACCTGGCATCATCACATCCAACAAAATAATGTCAGGCTGAATCTCAATTGCCATGGCAAGTGCCTGCAATCCATTTTCAGCAAAATGCAGTTCGTAATCCCCCAGCGACAGGATCCCCTCGATTGTCGTTCTTATGCTTGCCTCGTCGTCCACAACTAATACTTTTGGCTGGCTGGTCATGCTTCTCATCCTTGGCTGATTGCAATGGGCTTGGAAAATTGTATCCTTGTGAAGAAAAGCCGTTGTTCCTTGTCCATGACGAGCCTCAAGAGCTTTTTATGAATCGGCAACCGGGACGAGAAAACGACGATAGTTTTTATTCTTCGGTTTGAATGGTATAGCCATATCCTTGAACGGTCTTGATGAACACCGGGTTCTTTGGGTCTTCTTCCACGGCTTCACGGATGTTCTTGATATGCACACGTACAAGATCGGCACTGCCGGTATCAGAGGGGTAATCCCATACTTCATCAAGCAGGAGGGCTGGAGAAAATATCTTGTTCGGGTGTGTCATCAGGTGATACAACAAAGTGTATTGGATGGGGGTCAGCCGCAATTTCCCCTTCTTTGGGCTGGAGAACATGTAGGTCCGTGTATCCAGTGAATACTCGCCAATGCGAATGACAGGGTCTGGCGCGGTCTGCGTAACTTGCGAGGTCTTTGTATCCACAACCCCTGCCAGTCCTTTTTCAGATTTCACGGCGCGGGAACCAGAGGGATTGGTCCGCCGCAGGATCGCCTTCACACGCAGGAGTAATTCATCCACATTGAACGGTTTGCCAAGATAATCATCAGCGCCGACGCTCAAACCCACGATCTTATCCTCGACCTTGTTCTTGGCCGTCAAAAAAATGACAGGGACATCCTTTAGAAGGGCATCTTCCCGCATTTCCTTGCAGACGGTGTACCCATCCATGCCGGGCATCATTACATCGAGCAGCACCAGGTCGGGGATCTTCTTCCGTGCAGCTTTCAAACCAGCCACCCCCGTGTTAACCACCTGAACGTGATATTCACTTCCACGCAGGCAACGCTCAATGGTTCTGGCAACCAGGGTATCATCTTCAATAACCAATATGTTGGACGCGGGCATGGTATGTATCCTCCTGTCATCAATGAGGGGTGAAATGAATGAATTCAACAACCATATTGCCGGGGCAGGCAGTTGACTTCTTTCTTGATAATAATCCAGTTCGAGTCATATTTCTATTCTTTGGGAAAAATTTAAGCGGGATGTCACGGAATTAAGGGAAGTTTTGTCAGGTTGGTCGGGTACACAAATTCAACCAAAGGACGATTTTCAAGTGGAATTATACGCCGTTCAAAAAACGGTCATATGGCGTGAAGGCGGCTGCAATGTTATTGAAACTCACATAAATTTTACGTAAAGATTTTTACGGGGAGGGAATCTCACTTAAGTTGTGGCAGCTTGCGGCGAGTCAAGACCGAGAGTCGGGTGAGGGGCAAGGTCAAAACAGGGATACAATGTCACTTGTCGATTCTTAATCCCATCCAATAAAATCCCCATCTTTGAAACCATGCGAAGACCAATTTCTGAAGAACCGTCCAAACCTGTTGAACCGATCATGCCGAGTACCCCCCCGCCTGCGGAGGGCGGCACGACCTTTGTAGCCATGCGGCACCGAAACTATCAACTGTATTTTGGCGGACAGTTGATTTCAAATATTGGAACGTGGATGCAGGTGATTGCACAGGGGTGGGTGGTGTATCAACTCGGTCATTCCGAATTGACCCTGGGACTGGTCGCTTTTGCTTCGGCAATTCCCACGCTGATCATTTCGCCGTGGGGCGGCGTGGTGGTGGACCGTGTTTCACGCCGCAATCTTTTGATGATGACACAGGCTGGGGCAATGCTCCTGGCGTTTGCGCTGGCTTTGCTGACCTTTGCAAATGTTGTGAAGGAATGGCATGTGATCGTTCTGGCGGCTTTGTTGGGTGTGGTGAATGCCTTTGATGCCCCGGCGAGGCAGGCCTTTGTGCCGGAAATGGTTGGAAAAAGAGACCTCCCAAATGCCATCGCCTTGAATTCGATGATGTTCAACAGTGCAAGGGTCATCGGCCCTGCCATTGCCGGGTTGATGCTGGCGGCCATCGGTGCGGCCTGGTGTTTTACTTTGAATGGGATATCTTATTTCGCGGTATTGGCCGGGTTATGGTGGATGAAACTGCCTCCGCATCGCAGTACCCAACATACCACCTCGCCATGGCAGCAAATGGTCAGCGGTGTGAAATATGCGGCGGGGTATCGGGAGATCTCTGCTTTGATTTTGCTTTCGCTGGTCTTTAGCATTTTTGGAGTTTCATATTTCACCATTCTGCCTGCATTTGTAGAGAAGATCTTAAATCAAGGTGCAATTGCGTATGGATGGGTAAATGCAGCTTCCGGGTTGGGAGCGATCACGGGGGCCCTGGTTTTGGCCAGCCCATTAAGTAATGGCAAGCGCGGAAGAATCCTGGTGATAACCAATCTTATCTTCCCCATTTTGTTGATTGCATTTTCCTTTGTACGGATATACTGGCTTTCGCTTGTGCTGGCGTATGGCCTGGGTGTGGGGTTCATGACCCAATTTACCACCATCAACACCCTGTTACAAACCCGTGTGGACGATGCGTTTCGCGGTCGGGTCATGGGCTTGTACACATTAACCTTTTTCGGGTTTGCGCCTTTCGGAAACTTGATGATCGGGGCGCTCGGCGAAAAGATGGGGTTGAGCTTTGCAATGACTCTGTTTGCCTGCCTATCGCTGATCCTTTCACGGGTGGTATTAACAAAGACCCCCGAAGTGCAAAGCCTGGCGTAAAGATTGATGATCAAAAAAAAGCCCCTAAAGATTTTGGAAACCTTTAGGGGCTGATCGTTTATCGTTTGAATTTCTTTCCGGTGGC
>DAOQPR010000025.1:0-15462 GCA_035333265.1 Anaerolineales bacterium | reverse complement strand
CAGCCAGATCGACTGCCCCTCGGCATTGATGGCCTTATTCACCTCAATAAATATCCGCGGGATCAATTCGTCAATATCCAGGGTCTGATGCAAATGCCTGCTGATCTGGTTCAACAGCTTCTGCCGCCCCGAGCTGCGGTTATAACGCTCATACACCTGCGTATTTTGGATCGTCACCGCCATCTGCCTGGCAAGCTCGCTCATAAATCGATAATCAGCCTGGGTAAAGAAAGCCCGCTCCCCCACCTTGTTGATCACATGCACCTCCCCCAATAATTTCCCGCGCACCGTTAATGGAATACCGATCATGCTGTGAACATCCAGCCCGTAATAAGCCCGCAGCGCCTTCGCATCCATCCACTTGGATTGAAGCGTACCATCAGTCTCCGTCAATCGTCCGGTGGTTGTACGATACGCCGCAATAAACTTCTTCGCCCGCATCACCCCGCCCAACATCTTCTCGGCTTGCGGCCCAACAGCAAAGGCACATCGAATATCCACCTCCGACTCATCCAACAACCAGATCGAACCGCCCTCACAAGCCAGCAACTCCTGCACCTGCACAAGGACCGACTGTAACAACGGCCCAAGCTCTCGCATGGAAGAAAACGCCAACCCCAATTCTCGCAGCATCGAAGGTGGGATGATTACATCCATATGGCTCTCCGTAAAATAAGACTGAGTCGGTACATTTTTAGTATACTGCGGAAACCACCAAATAAAAAGACCCGCCTCCCGTGCCGCCCATGGCTTTCTCAAAGTCCAAGGTCAAGACGCTTTTCGTACACGGAACACACGAAATGGACGGATTTATAAAGCATCGTACTCTTTTCCGTGGCATCCATGCTTGCCCGTGTACGATAATTGGAAGCCATATTCACACATTCCAACAACTACGGGCTTGTATCCTTTTTCTCCAGGTCGGTCAACAACAAATCCAACGCCCCAACCGAGATCGACAACTCATACAGCGAAATTCCCAAAGAAACGATCATCAACACCAACGCCGCAGCAAAACTCCACTTGCCCCCATCCAGCCAGCCGGTAAACAAAGCGAACATACTGACCACACACATCACCAGACTCAACACACCCACGATCTGCATATTGCGGATCAAAAACACACGCTGACGCAAATTATCGATCTGCGCCAGCAGATTATTGTCCGGCTGCTCATGGTAACGGTCATACAAATTACGGATGATCGTGGCCAATGTCAAAAACCGATTGGTATATGCCAGCATCAATAACGACACGGTTGGGAATAATAGTGCAGGCGTGGTGAGGGATAATTCTTCCATTTTTTTATAGAATGTCCAGCTGGGTATAAAGTCAACATCACACTCGGCTGTCTTACATCAGCCCGATCATCACCTTGCTTGGCCGTGCCAGCAACATGGGAACATTCACCGCAAACTGCGGGATGGCCGGATTCGTGACCTCCGCCTCATACAGTGAGATCCAGGGAGCATTCATCACATCCAGGCTGGCGGCTACATCGGTGGCTGTCGAAAGGCGCATATTCGCCTTCATTACAAATGAGCCCATCAACACCTGCACAAGCTGCATTCTACGATTCGCCTCCGAAGCATCATAATCCAGCGGATCATGTGCAGGCGGCGCCAGGTGAAAAGCCATCACTTCAGGCGTGGGAACAAATGCCTCCTCCTTTGAGTAGGTCTTGGGCGCTCCACTTGCAAGTTGAACGATCTGCGCATTAAGCAGATGAATGAAGTTCGGTACACCCTGGGTACGCAGCCATATGCTTACTTTAATGCTTTCCCTCAAAATCAGATCGCCGCGCACAAGCATGGTCGGCGTATATAACATCACAGTCGATATTTTTTCATCAGCGGCAGGTTGTCTCATGATCTCTCCTCGTGCCAAAAAACTTATTATTTCGTTTGGGTACTCGCGCAGATTATACCTGCCACCCATACAAATCCAAATAGCCCCTTCCTGATGACCATGCTCTCGTTTATACTCGCACAACATTTTATCGACCATGACCCAAGAAAAACACTGGAACATCCTCCCCCCAATTACACCAGAAGCCGATGCCGCTCTCGAAAAATTTCCCCCACTGTTGAGGCAGGTACTCTTCAACCGCGGCTTTGCCAGTGATGCCGATGCGCGTGCCTTCTTGCGCGGTGAGCCCAACTTCAACCCCGACCCCTTTCAAATGACCGGGATGCGCAAAGCAATTGAACGCATCCGCACTGCCATCGCCAACGCAGAATCCATTGCGATCTACGGCGACTACGACGTGGACGGAGTCACAGCCACCGCTTTATTAGTGGAAGCCTTGCAAAAATCCGGGGCAACTGTGCGCGGCTACATTCCCAATCGTTTCGAAGAAGGCTACGGTCTCAATAAAAATGCATTGGATGAATTAAAAGCAGACGGCGTCACCCTGGTCATCACCGTGGATTGCGGCATCCGCTCGCCAGACGAAGCGCTTCACGCCCGGACCATCGGCCTGGACCTAATTATCAGTGACCATCACCACCCCGACGAAAAAAACCTCCCCCCGGCCCTGGCTGTCATCAACCCCAAACAACATGGCGACCTCTACCCAGATAAAGACCTGGCCGGTGTGGGCATTGCGTACAAGATCGCTGAGGCGCTGTTAAGTAACGAGGGACAAGCAACGAGTAACGAGCAAAACTCATCCCTCGTCACTCTTAACTCGTTACTCGACCTGGTCGCCCTCGGAACCGTAGCCGACCTCGCTCCGCTTGTTGGAGAGAATCGCGTGTTGGTCAAAAAGGGCTTGCGGCAAATGAAGCAAACCTCGCGCCAGGGATTGTTCTCGCTTGCCGCCGTTTCGGAAGTGGTATTGCATAAAGTCAACGCCGGGCACATCGGGTTTATGCTCGGTCCGCGCTTGAATGCAGCGGGACGGCTAAAAGAAGCCTTGGCCGCCTTTGAATTGCTCACGACCAACGACGTCTTCAAAGCCGGTGAACTCGCCCAACAACTCGACATGCAAAACCGCGAACGTCAGCGTATTACGCGTGACATGCAAACCCGCGCCGAAGAAATGGTCATCAGCACAGACCCAAACGCCTATCTCTTTTTTGCTGCACATGAAGATTTCAACTCAGGCGTTGTGGGGTTGGCCGCCTCACGCCTCACAGAAAAATATTACCGCCCGGCCATTGTCGCCTCCCAGGGACCCGAGGAAACTCGCGGCTCCTGCCGTTCCATCCCCGAATTCCACATCACCGATGCCCTCGATCAATGCGCCGACTTGCTCGTGCGGCACGGAGGTCATGCCGCGGCGGCAGGCTTCACCGTAAAAAATGAAAACATCACAGAGCTTGTCACTCGCTTAAAGGCCATTGCCGAGAAAAAACTATCTGGAATGGAACTCAAGCCCACAGTCACGGCGGATGCGGAAGTTGATCTCTCTGAGATGCGCCCCGATGTGTATGAAAAAGCCATGAAATATCTCGAACCCACCGGCTACGGCAATCGCGAGGCGGTCTTTGTGGCGCGTAATGCCAAAGTCAAATCATCGCGTATCGTCGGCGCAGATGGCAAACACATCAAGCTCAGCCTTGAGGATGACAAGGGGTTGACTCACGATGCCATCGGATTCAAACTGGGTGAATGGCACAAAAAAATGCCCCCACGAGTGGATGTGTTGTTCACCTACGAAGTGAATGAATTCAACGGACGGATCAGTTATCAACTGAATTTGAAGGATCTAAAAGCAAGTAACGGAAAGAATTAAGCAAAGAGGCGGTCACAAAATGACCGCCTCTCTTTTATTTCTGCATCGGCAATTTTGCGTGCCGCCAGGCGAGCATTCCGCCTTTCATATTCAACACGTTGAAACCTTCCTTCATCAACATCTTCGAAGCCGAAGTACTGCGATTCCCGGAGGCGCATACACAGACGATCTCGCGCCCTTTGGGAAGCTCCCCCATGCGCCGGGGAAGTTCATTTAAAGGGATCAACTTCGCGCCAGTGATGTGGCCCGTGCGAAACTCGTTTGGTTGACGCACATCCAGGATTAGGGGATGTTTTCCAAACTTCATTTTCTCGCTCAACTCTTCAGCCGTAATCGTTGTCACCGACGGCCCAAATAAATTAGATAGAAAACCCATACGAATCTGCCCTCCAAAGCAAGATTTTATTTTTTACTCAATTCCTCGGCCCGTTCCGGGATTGTGAAGTTGTTGATGGTGGTGGAATCCACAACTCCGGGAAGGAAGCGGTTGAGAAAAACGGTAAAGCCCCACAGCCAGGGAATGATCCACATGCGGCGCGGATGGCGCACCAGTTTTACCACAGCTTTGCCCACCTGTTCAGCCGTTAACAGCATGAATTTTGGCGTGGTGGCGTTGGTCTTTCTTTTGATGCCAGCATGTTGGCTGAACTCCGTTACCACCCCGCCCGGATAGATCAGCGAGACATCGATGCCCCATGGCTTGACCTCGCGTCGCAAGGCTTCGGAGAAACCATGCACGGCATGTTTCGAAGCCGCGTAGATCGTGTACGTCGGCGTGCCCACCAGCCCGGCCATTGAACACATATTGATGATACTGCCGCTTCTTTGCTGAATCATGACCGGTAAGACCTGGCGTGTGGTTTGGATGACCCCCATGACATTCACATCGATCTGCGCCTGAATATCCTTAATGGGGTCAAGATTTTCCAGCCAATCCAAACGCCCAAAACCCGCATTGTTCACCAAAACATCAATACGCCCGAATATCTGAAGCGTATCGGTCACAAGCCTTTGAATATCTTCAAGCTTGGAAAGATCAGCCTGCACTACAAAGCTTTGCATCCCCATGGCTTCGATCTCTTTGGCAAGTTCATGCAGCCTATCCGCACGCCGCGCAGCCAGAACGACCATGGCGCCTTCACGTCCAAACTCACGCGCCGCTGCTGCACCGATCCCCGATGAAGCACCAGTAACAATGACGACCTTACCTCTAATGTCCATGCGATTCTCCTTTCGTAATTCACAGCACCGCAAGACGCAAACCGAAGCTTGCAGTACATTATGGACCCCAGCGGGGTTGATAGTCGCAATAATCATTCTCCGTCAGACGGCGCACATCCGTGCCGTCCACGCGCATGATGTAGATCTCACAGCCATTATCCACGCGGTATTGATCGAAGTAAGAGGTGAACGCCACCCATTGACCATCAGGCGAGATGGACGGGCCTTGTGAGTTGCCGCCGGTGGGAGTCAACATGCGGGCGTTCGAGCCATCTGAATTCATGATGTAGACATCGCGCTTCCACGGCTCGCCGGAATAGGTGACGATGAATTGTCCATTGGGAGACCAGTCGCTTCTCCCCCGTATCGCGGGCAGGTCGCTGATCTTTAGCAGTTCACTCCCATCGAGCCTGATCCTGTAAAGCTGAATTGCGCCCTGCATGTCGGACGCAAATAAGATGCTAGTTCCTTCTGGTGACCAGGTTGGGTCCCAGCCTGTTGCATTGGGAATGGGATGCGGGTCGCTGCCATCACGATTCATCAGCCAGATCTGATTGGTGTTGCCGCTGGAAAGTTTGAAGGCGATCAAGGTTCCATCGGGTGAAATTTCCGGTCCGTTGAGATTGCCGAGGCGCTCGGTGAGTTGTGTGACTGCGCCGGAAGTGATATCCATTTCGTAGATCTCATAAATGTTCGGTTCGCGGAAGGCCGCATAGATCACGCTATTCCCGTCCGGTGCAATGGATGGATAGTAATGCTGGCGGGTATTATCCGTGGTCAACCGTCGGAACGCTGTACCATCCGCGTTGATAATACAAATCTGGTTGCTGGCCTGCGCTTTGAATACCTGGCAGACAAAGGCGATCTTGCCGGTCGGTTCGCCGGTGGAGGAGATTGGATTTTCGGGGTTGGGGGAAGAGTCAACTGCCAGTGGAGTGGAGGCCGATAGAGTGGCAAACAGGTCCGGGGTCGGGGTGGAGGCGGTGAAAACCATACTGCAAGCCGGAATAAAAAATAATCCAAATCCTAGAAGTAAAAGAATCTTTTTATTCATCTAAAAATTATACATCGCCCCATACAAAGATTGGGATTGTTTTGATCTCCCCGGCGGAATTTTTCCATTGCATATACATATTTGTAAACTACAAATTTCAGTTTATTGGTAAACTGCTTACTCAATCGTTGTATGGTTCAAGCAAATATCAGCCTTCAGAATGCCCTGCCGGTTATGGGTCAAGTCCCTGTCACAACAGTATTCTGTCTTGTAATTTTGCCTGTACCACAATATAACAAACCCAAAATACAACTTTTGAGCTACTTATACTTACAGCGCAGCATATGTCTCAGATCGAACAAACCAGCCGTCGCATTGGAAGAAGCGCAGCGTTCTGGATGGAAAACCGTGAAGAGACATATCTTCATTTCAGCACAAGGAGACGCGGCTTATTGAAAACATATCCATTGTAGTTTTGAAATTGTAGGTGAAGGTTGCAGCAGGTTCTATTTCATCAATAAAATTAATAAAGGATAATGCGTATGAAATTCAAGGTAGAACGTCTTTTGAAAGTCATTCTGGCACTTATTATCATTACGAGCATGCTCACGGCATGTGGAGCGCCAGCCGAAGAAGGCTTGGAAGAAACAGAAACCGAAATGACCGAGGCGCCAGACGGGGAAGAAGCGCCAACTGAAGAAGCAACCACCGAAGAAAATACAGTGCAAGCTCCACAAGGTGAACCCGGCACCTGGTTGGTAATGCTTTACCAGAACGCCGATGATGAAATTCTCGAACAGGATATCTTCATTGACCTAAACGAAGCCGAAGTTGTCGGCTCCACCGATCAGGTGAAAATTGTTTCCCAGATCGACCGTTTTAACGGCGCATACGATGGCGACGGCGACTGGATTTCGACCAAGCGTTATTTCGTCACTCAGGACGATAACCTGGAATCTATCGCTTCGGAAGAACTTGAAGACCTCGGCGAATTGGACAGCGGCGATTCAGCAACGCTTGTGGAATTTGCCAAATGGGCCATTACCACCTACCCCGCCGAACATTACGTGTTGATCCTCTCCGATCACGGCGCAGGCTGGACCGGCGGCTGGAACGACAACGACCCTGTTGAAGGCAGTTCCTTCAAAATGCAGGATATTGACGACGCACTCGGACAGATCATTGCTGAAACCGGCATTGAGGCTTTTGAATTTGTCGGCTTTGATGCCTGCCTCATGGGGCAACTCGAAGTCATGAGCGCCATTGCGCCTCACGCCCGTTATTCTGTCGGCTCGGAAGAAACAGAACCTTCTCTTGGCTGGGCCTATGCCAGCTTCCTGACCGCGCTCAATGAAAACCCCGCCATGAACGGCGGCGAACTGGGCCAGATCATCGTGGATAGCTATCTCAACCAGGACTTCCGCATTACAGACGATGCCGCCCGCAGTGTCTTTTCAGGCGGCGACTTCAGCGCAGACAGCGTCGCTTCAGAATTGCTGAAGGGAAGCACCCTTACTGCCGTAGACCTCAGCGCCATGCAAGACCTCAACGCCGCAGTCAATGACCTGGCAGTCGCCCTGATGAATGTTGACCAGGACGCCGTAGCAGAAGCCCGTGCCTATGCCCAGGGCTATGAAAGCGTCTTCGGTGATGAGCAGCCCGCCTCATTCATTGACCTCGGTCATTTCGTTGACCTGCTCGCCTCCAGCATTGACGACCCCAACCTCGCCCAAGCCATTGACGGAGTCAAAAGCGCCCTCAGCGCATCCATCCTTGCTGAAAAGCATGGAGATGAAAGACCCGGCTCCAGCGGTCTCACCATCTACTTCCCCAACTCCGAACTGTATGATGGAACCTTCGGCGATGAGCCTGCATTCGGCATCCTGTACAGCGCCTATATCGGACGCTTCGCCGCCGCCTCCCTTTGGGATGATTTCCTCACCTATCACTACACCGGCGAAGCATTCGACCCCGCCTCCGCCGACCTGAGCATGGTCACTCCTGCCCAGGCTTCCCAAACCGACTTCAGCGCAGCAATCGAAGAATCCGCCCCACAGGAAAGCGCCGCAGTGGTTGCCCCCGGTTCAGGCGAAATCACCATCGCCCCCATCGAAATTTCAGCCAGCGAAATTGGCCCGGATGGAACCGTAACCCTTAACACAGAAATCACAGGCTCGAACGTCGCTTATGTCTACTATTCTGTGAGTTATTTATTTGAAGCCGATGGCTCCTACCTCACCGCC
The DNA here is from genome assembly GCA_035333265.1 of Anaerolineales bacterium. Lineage (GTDB taxonomy): Bacteria > Chloroflexota > Anaerolineae > Anaerolineales > Villigracilaceae > Villigracilis. Next base: position 7,265 of record DAOQPR010000025.1, on the reverse strand, counting down.
GATCAGGGCTACCTCGGCGCAGAAGAAATCAAAGAAATCGGCGGCGTCTTCTATCCCGATTGGGGCGATACCGGCGTCATTCCGATCAGCTTTGATTGGGAACCCACCCTCTACTACATGAGTGACGGCAACGAAGCCAACGACCAGTTCGCCTTCTTCAAACCCACCGTCTACGGCACAGAAGTGGATACCTACACCGTGCGCGGAACATACACCTTCGCCAACAGCGGCAACAAAATAGACGCCGAAATCAACTTCTACGGCACAGAAATGCAATCTGTCTGGGGGTTCAATGGTGATAACAACTCCGCCGGAGCATGGCGCGAAATCACCCCCACCCCCGGCGACACCTTCACCATCACTGACGAATGGCTCGAATTCACCAACAACCCCGATGGCGAATTTGTCGATTACGAAGGCGGCACAATAACCTTCGGTGACACCCCCTTCACCATGGTTCCCTACTACGCATACCCCGGTCAATACACCCTCGCCATTGGCGTCGAAGACTTCGATGGCAACACGATCTGGGAATTCACCGAAGTAACCGTCACAGAATAAGTTCAGAGGAAACATCCAATGACAATCGCCAAAACATTTGAACACAAAGGCAGAGTGATCCAACTTGCCAGCTACACCGCACCAGACCGCGCCGCCCCGAAAAAATCTTCATCCACGCGTGCGCCCGGAGCAGGAAAATTCCAGATCGAGCAGGTTGCATTCTCCGAAGATCACCTGCTTACCGCCCAGATCAGCGGCAAAAACATCGCCTACCTTTTCGCTGAAATCTTGATGAAAGGCGAAAATGGATTCTACGGACCGGTGCAGCGACAATACATCTCAGCAGACGCAAACAAAGAAACCGGCGGAATCAAACGCCCAGACTGGAGCGAAACCATCAACATCTCGCTCACACTCCGCCCGCGCCTGACCCTGCTTACGGATGGCACTGCCTCCGCCTTTGCCTTTTGTCTTCCTGAAGGCTACCAAATTTCAGGCTGCCGTCTCAACGGACAATACACCAGCACCGAATCACAAACCCGCGCCCGCATAACCTTCGATGAAAACAGCAGCATCAATGAAATTCTCGCATTCAAAGAGCAAGGGATAAAATCCACACCCCATGCCCTAACCCCAAAAGCGGGAGATACCTTCGCCCCCTTCGTCCAAATCTACACAGAAGAAGATGGCGCCTGGAAAACAGAAACCGCCCTCTCCACCGCGCTGACCTTCGGCCAACAACCCTTCCACCTCGAAACCGAAGACCCCATCCCCGGCGACTATCTTGCTGGCATCCTCGTCCAAGACCTGGATGGTGGCCTGACCAGAAAATACGTCCCATTTACAATATAGGCGGATAACAAAAAACGCCCCTGCCGTTTTTATACGGCAGGGGCGTTTTTTTTGTTGGGCAACGGTTTGCTAATCAACGGGAGAGAATGTTCAAAATCCTCAGGCTGGTCTATAAGCCGCATTCTGTCCAATGACTTTCGCCATTTGGGCAATCATCTCTCTGGGCGGGGCGTCGCCGCGCCGCTCAATGCAGCCTACCCGGAGCTGACCTAATCCACGCTTGGAAAAGGTACGTATGGAGACGAGCAGCCTCCCATCGTCCACAGACGAAATCGCTCCTGCTTGGCCTTGCTCCCGGCGGGGGTTACCTGGCCGTACACATTACTGCGCACGCCGGTGGTCTCTTACACCACCTTTTCACCATCACGACCCCCACCCAACCTCCCCCAAATTCTTTCGAATTTGGGGGAGGTGCCCGTTAGGGCGGAGGGGGCGCTGTTTGTTTCTGTGGCCCTTTTCCGGCAGGTTCATGCCTTTCGGCAATCTTTCCGTCAACGTATGACGGACTTCCCCGCCCCGGGTGCTATCCGACGCCGTGCTCTATAGGAGTGCGGACTTTCCTCGATCCCGTCAACGCAGGACCGCGATTGCCCAACCAACCTGAGGTGATTGGATGATACACGTGGAGAGAGCTTGAGTCAACCATCCATTATTTGATCTGGGGTATTCTGACCATCCAGCAATGGATACTCAATGGTCCAAAGGTGGACAATTCAGGAAAAGACATTAAAATTGGAACATATCCCTGGCAACAAAAGGAAATCCTTTGAGTACCATTCCCGGAAAATTCGTCATTGGTCTGACAGGCAATATCGCCACCGGCAAAAGTGTCGTTCGGCGCATGTTGGAGCATTTGGGTGCCTATACAATCGATGCCGATGCACTCACGCATCGTGCCTATGCCAAGGGCGCGCCGGGATATCAGCAGGTGATCGACAAATTTGGGAAGTGGCTGGTGAATCGTGACGGCGAAATCGACCGGAAGAAACTAGGCAGCCTGGTCTTTCGAGACGACGAAGCCATGAAACAACTGGAGGATATCGTCCATCCGTTGGTGCGGCAGGCAGTGGAAGTGTTGACCAAACGAGCCAGCCAGCCCGTGATCGTGATCGAAGCCATCAAATTACTTGAAGGTGATCTGCGTAAGGCATGCGACACAATTTGGGTTACCAATGCACCGGAAGTCGTCCAGGTGGAACGATTGATGCGCAAACGAAGTATGACCATGGAACAGGCGAAGGAACGCATTCACATGCAGTCGCCGCAAAGTACGAAGGTTGCCATGGCCAATATGGTCATCACCAACACCGGTTCATACGACGATCTGTGGAAGCAGGTCAGTGAAGCCTGGAAGGAGATCGTGCCGGGCGCACAGGATGTGCCTTCAGATACGGCTCTCAATCTCAAAAAGCCCGCAACCGCTGTTGGCGAATTCATCGTTCAACGCGGACGGCCCAAACATGCCTCAGCCATTGCAGAACTGGTTACCCGGTTAAGCAAAGGCAAACGCAAAATGAGTACCGATGAAGTAATGGAAAGCTTCGGTGAAAAAGCTTATATGCTTTTAAATCTGGATAACAAGATGGTTGGTGTGGCAGGCTGGCAGGTTGAAAACCTGGTCACCCGTACGACCGATATCTTTCTGGAAGATAATCTTGATCTCGCCAAGGCCCTTGATTCCCTGATCAAGGGAGTGGAAGGCGCTTCCGCCGAATTACAAAGCGAAGCTTCCTTGATCTTTACCATGGATGCCCTCGCTGCCCAGGAAGCGATTTGGCAAAAATTAGGCTACGAAAAACGAACGCCCGACAGCCTGGGTGTGCAAGCCTGGCAGGAAGCCGCCTCTGAATCCAGCCTGGACGGCAGTTCGCTTTTCTTTAAACAACTACGCCAGGATCGCGTTCTGCGACCCATTTAGTGGGCTTCGGCATCGGTGGATCGGGGTGCATCCGACCTGATTGCCATGACGGAGTCCCACCCCTCTATCCGTGACTGAACTCCTGAATAATCTCTTCTTTATTTTTCAACGCGTCAGCTGGCTGAGCATGCTGGATATTTTGCTCGTCACGCTGATTTTCTTTAGTTTGCTGTATTCATTGCGGGATACACAGGCCATGGCTTTGCTGCGTGGGATGATCATGTTGATCGTGACCATTACATTAATCACCAGTCTGGTGGACTTGCCCGCATTTTCATGGTTCGCCAGGAACGCCCTGCCAGCCATGCTGCTGGCATTGCCAGTGATTTTTGCGCCAGAGATTCGCCGCACATTGGAACGTATTGGCCGGGCCGGGAACTTTGTCTCTACATCGGCCAAATCCAATGACACCGCCCTTGAAGAAACCATTCATGCCGTGGTGTCAGCCGCCGCAAGACTCTCGGCCCGTCAGCATGGTGCGTTGATCGTCATTCAGCGTCTGGATCTCTTAAATGATTTCATTCAAACCGGCGTGCAATTGAATGCCAAAGTCACTCCGGAACTCCTTTTGCAAATCTTTTATCCCAATACCCCCTTGCACGATGGCGGCGTCATCATCGTCGACTCGATGATCTCGGCTGCGGCTTGTGTGCTGCCGCTTTCAGCCAGCGGCATTTTGAATCGCACTCCGGAACGTCAGATGGGTTTACGCCACCGCGCCTCGCTCGGGATCTCGGAAGTGAGCGATGCCATCGCGATCGTCGTCTCGGAAGAGACAGGCGCCATTTCCATTGCCCATTCAGGGAGAATGTTACGCCGCATCGAACCGGAACGCCTTGAAAATATTCTGATCGCCTTTTTCCGTCCCAGCGGTGCGGAACAAAGGGCTGGCTTCCTGGGCAAGCTGATCTCGGGTTTTTCACGCCGAAAGGAAAAATAGGAAGCCCATGTTTCGCTGGATCGCAGATAATTACCGAACCTTTTTATGGGCTTTTGCGCTCGCCGTTGCCGTATGGATATCCTCAGTCACTTCGGCGGACCCGGATGAAACGCGGGCATTATCCTCTCCCGTAGAGGTTGAAGTGGTCGGTCAGTCTTTAGACCAGATCATCAACAGTGACATTCCCAAGGAAGTAGAGATCACCCTGCGTGCGCCGCAATCGGTCTGGAAATTGATCGATGATGACCCAACGCTGGTGCGTGCCATACTCGACATCTCCGGGTTGAGTTCGGGTGAGCATACGCTCGATCTGCAGATCCAGGTCAATGCCCGGCCTGTTCAGATCATTTCAGTCACGCCGCGAACGGTCATTTTCACGATGGAGCCTGTTATTACCAAGTCATTTGATTTGGATCTGAGCATTTCAGGCGAAGCAGCGATTGGTTATCAAGTAGGTGATCCGCTGTTCGAGCCAGGGCAAGTGGCTGTAGCGGGCGCCCAGTCCAAGGTCGAGAGTGTGAGGCGCGCGCGGGTTTCGGTGATCCTTAATCGGATTCGCGAAAACTATGATCAATCGTTAAAAGTGGAACTCCTCGATGAGCGCGGTCAACGAGTGGATGGACTGACGGTCTCACCAGATACCATCCATGTGGTTTTGCCCGTCAGCCAACAGGGCGGGTATCGCGATGTGGCCGTTAAAGTGACAACCATTGGACGGGTTGCCAGCGGCTATCATCTCACGGATATATCTGTTTCGCCGCCCGTGGTAACGATCTATTCCAGCGATCCAGATCTGGTCAATACGATACCGGGTGTTGTTGAAACTCTGCCTTTAGATCTGCAAAACGCCCAGGATGATATCACCACAAGATTGGATCTAAATCTACCGGCTGGTATCTCTGTGATTGGGGAGCAAACCGTTTTGGTACAGGCGGGTGTCTCACCCATTGAGAGCAGTGTCACCCTTTCAGGGGAACGGATCGAGATCATTGGTCTGGAAGGTAATTTGAATGCACAGGTTTCACCTGGCAGTGTCGATATCATCCTCTCCGGGCCGCTTCCATTATTGGAATCGCTGACCAAACAAACCGTCCGTGTAACGGTTGACCTGACTGGCCTGGCCGAAGGCACCTATCAACTGACCCCAAAAGTGGAAGTTCTTATCTCCAATCTTGTGGTCGAGTCTATTTTGCCAAATACCGTTGAAGTCGTTATCACTCCCCTGGCTGAAAACACCCCCAGCCCAACTCCTGCACCAACTGCCACACCATAAAGTAAAATAAACCCATGAAACCCATTGTTGCTCTTGTAGGCCGGCCCAATGTCGGCAAATCTACGCTGTTCAATCGTCTTGTCGGCGAACGAATGGCGATTGTAGATGACACTCCCGGCACCACCCGCGACCGCCTCTTCGGCGATGCAGAGTGGAATGGCCGAATCTTCACCGTGATCGATACCGGCGGCATTGACCCAACCCACGGTGGGAAGACTCCGCTTTCTGTCGGGTCAGTTGAATTTATTGGGGATATCCGCAAACAGGCCCAGGCTGCGATTCAGGAGGCGGATGCCGTCCTGTTCGTTGCAGATGGCGAAACCGGCGTCACCGAACCAGATCGCGAAGTCGCCTCCATCCTCCGCCGGATGCAGCGCAAACAACCCGACGGTTCCTTCCTCCCGCCAATTTTTATGGTCGTAAATAAATGCGAGTCGCGCGACCGCCGCGACCAGGCTGCCGAGTTCTATGAGTTTGGCCTGGGTGACCCATTCGCCATCTCTGCCATTCACGGCACCAACACCGGCGACCTGCTGGACGCGCTTGTATCTTCCTTTCCCGAGCAAAAGGAGGATGAGGAAGATAACAACATCAAGATCGCCATTGTGGGCAAACCCAATGCGGGTAAGTCTAGTTTATTAAACCGCTTGGTTGGCGAAGAGCGGGTGATCGTCAGCCCCATTGCCGGGACAACGCGTGACGCCATCGACATGCAATATGAGTTTGGCGGCCTGCCCATCACACTCATCGACACGGCAGGCATCCGCCGGCGTGGCAAGATCGAAAAGGGTGTCGAGGAATACAGCGTCATCCGTTCGTTCAAGGCCATCGAACGCGCCGATGTTTCACTTCTAATGATCGACGCCACCACGGGCATCACGGCGCAGGACGCGCACATCGCAGGCTTCATCAAGGATGAATGGAAATCCTGTGTGGTGCTGGTCAATAAATGGGATGCCATCGAAAAAGACGGCACGACCATGGACGCCTACACCGAAAAGATCCTCAACGACTTGAATTTCATGGCATACGTTCCCATTCTGTATATCTCCGCCAAGACCGGCCAGCGCGTGGATCAAGTCATGCCGATGGCCCTGCGTGTACAGGAAGAACGCCTCGCACGCCTGACCACCTCCAAGATCAATGACATCATTCACAAAGCACAGGATGCCCACCCCCACCCCACTCATGCCGGGCGCGCCTTGCGCATGTACTATGGCACCCAAGTGCGCAGTGACCCGCCGACCTTCATGATCTACGTCAATGAGCCTTCGCTCATGCACTTCACATACATGCGCTATTTGGAAAATCAGATCCGTGCGGAGTACGGATTCCTGGGAACACCCATCCGCATCGTCTTGAAAGGACGCAGGGAATAACCTATGAAGTGCAGGAACATGCCCTAACGGACACACAAGCTCCTGCACTTCACATATCTGCTATGAACAAAAAAAACATCCTCATCCTCGGCGATGTCGTCACATTAGCCTGCCTGACCGTCATCGGCTTCGCGACTCATGGAGAGACTGGCACATCCTTTTTGCCGCGCATGGCTGCGGCATTTTTTCCCATGGCCTTTGGCTGGTTTGTGCTGGCTCCATGGTTTGGTCTCTTCGATGCTTCCATCATTCAACTCCCCAGAACCCTGTTACGCATCCCACTGGTATTTCTTTTCAGTGCTCCATTAGCGGTCATCCTTCGTGCAGCCATCCTTAACACCGCTGGCATCCCGGTCTTTGTTCTTGCTCTGGGAACCACTAACGCAATTGGCATGATGGTCT
>DAOQPR010000024.1:10459-15600 GCA_035333265.1 Anaerolineales bacterium | reverse complement strand
ATCGTATCAAATGGTATTGCTTTTATCATTGCTCGAATTTGACTTTTTGTTTCACGTGAAACAAAAAAGTCTTTTCCATAAGTATCGTTACATCTATGTGGTCGGTCGAAATAAATTTTACAAACTTTCTCTGCTTTGGCAGGGGCTAAGCCCTGCCAGATCCACGGGGGTTTATAAAGATATACAACCGACTACTTAAGTAGTCGGTCGAAGATAATTAGAATTCGTCATTGCGAGCCACGCACTTTGTGGCGAAGCAATCCCAGGATTTACGAGCGAGATTGCTTCGTCGGGGAGAGCACCCTCCTCGCACGCGTGCCTGCGCACGGTACAGGCAATGACGATGTTCTTTTTATAATTTAATACGAGCACCTACTTAAACCCGAGTCTCTTTCCGGTAGAGGATATAGGAGTAAATGATCGTGGCTATTACAGAAATCATCAAAGGGGTAAATAGTAACCAGAAAGCAAACATCCCGCCAAAGAAGCTTCCAATGATTGCCATGGCCCCAGAAAACATGAACAAAACCGAGCCAAGTTGATGCGTCTTATCCCAAACAATGTCGCTGGAAAGCGTCCACGGAGTTCGTATTCCAATGAAGAAATTACGTCTGGCTCGCTTCAACATATAACCAATAAATATGAAGAGTATGCCTAGGAACGGCAGCATGACGGTACTCATTTTGAAATTTTGATACCCAAGACTCCAAGCCAGTGTTAGCCCGTGGATATATAGCATGAATACGGCGATGAATATAATAAACCAATTGAATACACCACGGAACTGGGCGATGTTTGCTTTGAGTGGATCTATGTTTGGGATCACCGCAAATAAAGCAAATATGCCTAATGTGATCAGCGGCATCATAAATACGCCCCAGAATTTCGACATATACCCATCTACTTCATCATTGGCATTCCAATGAGATGCCATTTGTTCCGGGAGTTGGCCCCATAGCAAAATACCAGCCAAAACCGTGAATGCAATCAAACTTAAGACAATGATTGATGTGGTGCGAGTTGACATTCTTTTACCTTTCTAGTGTTTCACGTGAAACATTCTGAAACTATGAATGGAAATTTAATTCTCTTTTGATACGGTGTTCTGTGCCAGAGAGACCAGGCCGCTCATACCGCCAAGACTCATCGTTTCCACTGCGGATGAAGGCACGATGACAAGTGCGCCTTTTTCCTTCAGCCCTTCAAAGAGCATATTCATTGCACGTAGATGCAGGGCGGTTGGGTTATTCACATAGGCCTGTGAAGCCTCTGCAAATGATGCTGCGATTTGCTTTTCAGATTCGCCGAGGATCACACGTGCTTGCCGTTCACGTTCTGCTTGAGCTTGGCGCGACATGGCATCCTCCAAAACCTGCGGAATGACCACATCGCGTATTTCCACTGACTGCACGGTCACGCCCCAGGATGTGGTGCGTTCATCAATGACTCGTTGCAGTTCCTTGTCCATTTTGGCGCGTCCGACCAGAATATCAGCAAGTTGCATCTGACCGATGATCTCACGTAATGCAGTTTGTGCTGCCCATGAAAGCGCATTCTGGTAATCATTTACTTCAAGGGCAGCTTTTTCGGCATCCCATACCACCCAGAAGAGCACGGCGTCAACATCTACGGGGACGGTGTCTTTGGTCAGGGTCTTTTCGGCTGAAAATGATGTGACGGTTACGCGGTGGTCGATCCACATCACAGCTGTATCTACAATGGGAATTAGCCAAAATAATCCAGGGCCTTTCAACCCATGAAATTTTCCCAATCGTAAAACAACTGCCTTCTCCCATTGCGATGCAACCTTGATAGCAAACAATAAATAAGTACCGATCAAGGTCCACACAAATATCCAAAGACCAAGCGCCGTATCTGAATATCTTCCATCTCCAATGAGCGTCCCAGTAATTGCGATAAAAAGAAATATACCGAACAGCATTCCTGCAATTGGTGGAATATGCTGATCTTCTTTTTTATCTTGGATCAGTGTTTTAAGAAACTTTGTTTTCATAGACTTTCTCCTTCACTATAGACCTATTCTTCGTTTGAACCTTGCTTCGCTTCTTTCCAAGACTTAAGCCTGTCTCTCACCATCTGGCTGACCTCACGCTCAGAAAATCCCAACCGAAAGGCTTCGCCGATGAATTGTTCCGTCAACTGAGTCAGAGACCCTTGGCGTAATTTCTCCGTTGTCTCTGGCGGTGGAATCTCTGTTATGAAAGTGCCGCGGCCTTGCTGCGTTGAGATGATCCGCGCCTCATCCAACATTCGATAGGCTCGAGCTACCGTATTGAAATTAATCCGTAATTCTGAGGCTAATGCCCGGACTGTTGGCAACTGATCGCCTGGCTTCAGAAACCCATTCGCCAATTGACTTTGTATCTGACTGACGATTTGGGTATAGATGGGTAGACCAGAATGAAAATTTAATTGAAGGGTGAGTTTTTTATCTGCCATAATATTGTACTAATTGTATCATTGTGTGAATTGTAGCACTTAAGGCATTTAAGTCAAGTGTTTAAATAAAAACCAGGTAATTGGGTATTGCCCAAATACCTGGTAAGAGGCTATTTTTTTTGTTTCATTCCCCGTATTGATACCCCTAATCGTCGGATTCCTTCTTCTATATCTTCCATGGGTTGCGAGGCAAAGTTGAGGCGAATCCAATCGTCGCCGCTTTTCCCATCAATAAAGAAGGATGTACCTGGCGAAAAAGCTACGCCCTCTTTGGCGGCGTTATTCAGTAATTCATTTGCAGATATATGTTTTGGTAATTGTAACCAAATAAACAACCCACCTTTAGGAATTTCAAACAAAACATTTTTTGGAAGATAACGCGAAATTGCGTTAACCATTGCATCCCGCCGTGTACGAAAGATCTGACAGGATCGATGCAGATAGGTTTGATAACGTCCCACCGTCATATAGGCATCTAATGCACGTTGTATTAAAGTGGATGTTGCCAGATCACTAAGGCGCTTAAAGTTAAGAAGACTTTCATTCACTGGCCCATCTGCCACAATGAAGCCAACGCGCAGGCCCGGCATAAGCATCTTGGAGAAGGTGCCAACATAGATTACGTGTCCGGCAGAATCGAGCGCTTTGAGGGATGGCTGGGTATGGCCTTCGTAGCGAAGATCGCCTACAAAGTCATCTTCAAGGATTGGGACGTTGTAACGATCTGCCAGGATGATCAATTGACGGCGACGGGCGCTGCTGAGACATGTCCCGGTTGGGTTATGAAAGTTGGGAATGGTATAGATCAACTTGGGATGATAAAGCTGAAGTAACTTCTCCAACTTTTCGACTTGCATTCCTTGATCATCCATGGGGATGCCAATGATCTGAAAGCCAAGTGTGCGAAACAGATCAAGTGCAGCCGAATAGGTTGGGTTTTCGACGAGCACAATGTCATTTGGCTTCAATAAAACATGTGCCGCCAGAAAGATCGCTTGTTGCGAACCGGCAGTGATGAGTACATTGTCAGGATGTGTTTGCAGGCCCTGGCTGGCGAGGATGCGGGCTATTCCTTCACGCAAAGGTGCATAACCCCTGCGTTCGCCGTATTCCAAGGCATCGATCTGATCACGGCGCATTACGGATTGCAAGACTTTGCGAAACTCCTCTACCGGGAATTGACGTGCATCGCTTATGCCGCTGGCGAAGCTGATTGGGTTTGGATGTCTGCCTGTCTTAAGCAGCTCTTCTGCAATGTCAGAATTTGGCGCTTCATTCTTTTGTAAGGTGGTCTGCCATAAGGGTAAGGGAGCATTCATTCCTTGTTGTGGAATCTCAGGCAATGGAAACACGGGCAGGACATATGTGCCGCTGCCCATACGCGAGAATACCAGACCATCAGCTTCGAGGGCGGAGTAGGCATTTTCTATGGTTGTTCGATTCACTCCGAGATCACGAGCCAACTGTCGACTGGCGGGGAGGCGTGTATCCGCTGGGAGCGTGCCGGAGAGGATACTCTTGCGGATGTGAGACTCAATCTGCTGGTATAGGGGAATGTCACTATGGTGGTCAAGCGGGATGCGCATATGGTTACTCCATTTGCATTGGTAGGATGAATATATCACCATCCTATTCGTTGGGTGGGACAATTGCCTCGCAAATCGTTTTCCTGAATAAAAGTGGATGGTTATTAATTGATATTTATTGGCTCTTAACATCCGCCAATTTTCTTCTAGAATCACCATACACAAATTTTTTGTAGGAGCAAATTATGCAAGCAAAGACTGGTACCTGGACTGAGAAAAAAGGGTTGGCCCAAATGTTGAAGGGCGGCGTCATTATGGATGTAGTGAATGCCGAGCAGGCGAAGATCGCTGAAGATGCAGGCGCTTGTGCTGTCATGGCGCTTGAGCGTGTTCCTGCTGACATCCGCGCGGATGGCGGCGTAGCCCGCATGTCTGACCCGGATATGATCCTCAAGATCATGGATGCTGTGTCAATTCCGGTGATGGCGAAGTGCCGTATTGGTCATTTTGTAGAGGCGCAGATATTGGAAGCGATTGGCATTGATTACATCGACGAATCCGAAGTGCTCACTCCTGCGGATGAAGACCATCATATCTTGAAGCACAACTTCAAAGTGCCTTTTGTTTGCGGATGCCGTAACATCGGTGAAGCTCTGCGCCGTATTGGTGAAGGCGCGGCGATGATCCGTACCAAGGGCGAAGCGGGGACGGGTGATGTGGTCGAAGCCGTTCGCCATGCCCGCACGGTGATCGGTGATATTAAAAAGTTGACCGTAATGGGCGACGAAGAATTGATGGCGTTCGCCAAGAACAATGGCGCCCCATATGAATTGGTGAAAGAAGTTAAAGAGCTCGGACGTTTGCCAGTGGTGAACTTTGCTGCGGGCGGAGTTGCGACACCTGCTGATGCCGCATTGATGATGCAGCTCGGCGTGGACGGTGTGTTCGTTGGCTCTGGTATCTTTAAATCGGGTGACCCAGCCAGACGCGCACAAGCGATCGTTAAGGCTGTGACCCACTATCAAGATGCCTCCATTCTTGCCGAAGTGAGCAAGAATCTCGGCGAAGCAATGGTTGGACGGAACGTTTCGCAAATGCCTGAAGGCGAAAAGATCGCCGGACGGGGTTGGTAAATTCGATAATCGATAATTCGAT
>DAOQPR010000024.1:0-10359 GCA_035333265.1 Anaerolineales bacterium | reverse complement strand
GAAGGCGAAAAGATCGCCGGACGGGGTTGGTAAATTCGATAATCGATAATTCGATATTCGAGATTGATCCGAATAACTAATCTCGAATATCGAATCTCTTCTCTTATGAAAATCGGTGTATTAGCTTTACAAGGTGACTTTGCAGAACATATTTCCATGCTGAAGCGAATAGGCGCGGAGGCAGTGGAAGTGCGCCTGCCTAAAAATTTGGATGGACTGGACGGTCTCATCATTCCTGGCGGTGAGTCGACAACGATTGGTAAGTTGGCAGTGGCTTATAACTTGATCGAGCCGTTGCGCGAGTTTGGCAAGACACACGCCACCTGGGGAACCTGTGCGGGCGCGATCTTCCTTTCCAGGGATATTGGCCGTGACCAACCCTTGCTCGGTCTGATGGATATCAAAGTCCAGCGCAATGCTTTCGGGCGTCAGATCGACTCTTTCGAGACAGACCTTGCGATCGATGAATTGTATAAGGCTACAGGGTCAACTCACCCTTATCATGCAGTCTTCATTCGTGCGCCGCTCATTGAATCAGTGAGTGGAAACGCACGCATCCTTTCTGCATTGGAGGATGGACGCATCGTTGCCGCCCGGCAGGGGCACTTGCTCGCAACCTCGTTTCATCCCGAATTGACTGAAGATACGCGTTTCCACGAGTATTTTATTTCGCTGGCTAGTTAACTGTCATTGCAAGGTGCGATAGCGCCGGGCAATCTCGTGGGTTACAATGGGATTGCCCGGCGAAAGAACACCGCCTCGCAATGACGTACAATGACCATTCGTCCTCTCGACCTACTTGATCTTCCAACGATTGCCCGTTATCGAAACGAAGTGCTGACTCTCGACAGCACACGGGCATTAACACGCGGGCACCCATTGGGGGCAATGGGTTTGCTTGCCTACATTAACCCGGCGCGGCATTTGTATGCCGCAATAGGGAACGGTGAAAGCGTCACCCTGCTGGGCGGCATCATTCATACCCGTGGCGATACATTTGCCAAACTCCTTTACCTTGCTCCAAACAAAGACCTGAATCATCCCAGCCTGCCCGCATTGATCGAACACCTCGCTGCACAAGCGGGGGAATGGCAGGCATTTCATGTCATTGCAGAAGTGGAAGAGACCAGTGATGTCTTCATGGCATTGAGGAGATCGGGATTCTCCGTTTATGCCTGGCAAAGGGTTTGGGATGTGAGTCAGATCGGGAAAGCTGAATCAGGCTCAAATCCAAGTTGGAGGCGCACGTTGTCGGTTGATCTGCCTGCGGTGCAGAGTCTGCATTATCAGATCGTTCCGCAATTGATCCATCCTGTAGACCCTGCGCCAAATCGCCCCAATGGATTTATTCATACCGGCCAGCGTTGTTTTGCAAATGTCAGCTATGGTGTTTATGGCGTCATGTTGACGCCTTTGATCCTTCCCGATGAAGATGGGGTAAGCAAACGAATTGTTTCGCTGATAACTGATTTACCCGACCGAAGGGGACGCCCGGTATACTTGAACGTGCGCTCGTATCAGGCCTGGCTCGAACCTGTATTGGAAGACCTTGGCGCAAAAGCCCTGCCGCGACAGGCGGTGATGGTAAAACACCTGGCACGGTTGGTGAAGGAAGGACAACCTGCCCGTGTGATCCCCTCAAGTGCAGGCGTGCAACCCACCCAAATGAGCAGAATGGATTCGGATGAGTAGCTGGTCAATGTTCAACAAAGGCCGAAGTATCGGCACATTAAGTACCGAGGGCGGTCTGATCCTTTCAGATGAGGAACATGATGGCGGCGCGCGCATCACGCTTAAGCGTGGTTCGCGCTACGTATCGGTTTCATTGAACATCTATGGGTGGATTGACCATACGCGATTCTTTTCCACCGATGCCGATGCCCAGCGCGAATATCGCGCCATGCGAACGGCGGTTTCCACAGTGCTGGCGGTGATCAACACCGATGGTGTAAATGACATTAAGATCTGGGAAGCAATTTCAGAATTCGTCAGGCGGTTTCCGTAACATGCTAAAAGCTTTGATTTTTGATTTCGACGGGCTGATCCTCGATACCGAGACGCCCGAAGTTTTGGTTTGGCAATCCCTCTATAAAGAACATGGATTTGAACTCCCCGTGGAGGAATGGGAAAAGACCGTGGGCGGATACGGCATCTCAAACTTTGACCCGGCTCAGCATCTCGCGGCTCAGACTCAGGGATGGCTGGATCCTGTTTCCCTTCGAGCTCGATACAGGCTGGAAGCGGATACGATCATTCATGCCAAGCCCATTCAACCCGGCATCCTTGAAATGATCGAACAGGCAAAGTCAGAAAATTTAAAAGTGGCCATTGGCTCCAGTTCCCCGCATTCATGGGTGGATACACACACCCAACGCCTCGGCATCTTTGAATTGTTTGACCACATCATCTGTCAGGATGACGTGGCGCCAGGCAAAACCAAACCCCACCCCGATATTTACCTGAAAGCATTGGAAACCCTGCAAGTGGATAAGGCCGAAGCGGTAGTCTTTGAAGACTCGCCCAATGGTGTACTGGCTTCAAAGCGGGCCGGAGTCTTTGTGGTGGCTGTTCCCAATCCGCTGACTGCAAAGATGAATGTGCAGGGCGACCTGACCATTCCATCTCTAGCTGAGTTGACCCTGCAGGATTTGGTGGAAAAAGTCAACTAACCATCTTTCTTCATCTCCGTTCATCTCTGGTACATTTAACCCATGCGGAAAAGAATCCCCCTGATCATTCTCGGAATCCTTGCATTGGCGGGTTCGGTTTATTTGCTTCCCCAATTATCTTCACCGCGCATGGAAAGCACCCCAACTGTGACGGAGATGACTCCCACTTCGGCTCCAATTCCCACGGCGACTTCCATGCATCAACCGGAGGTTCTCCCACTCAAGGAAAACACGTTAAAAAGAAATATTCTTTCTGCAGGAGATTATCTCGTCCGCCAGCAATTGGCGAACGGTGAATTGGCGTATCAGGTCAATTTCCTGACGGATGATCGTTCCTCCACACCTTCTTATATTCGTTTGATGGGTGGAACGAGTGTGTTATATACCGTTTGCCGCGTGGCGAAAGATTCTTCTTATTGCGAAGCAGGCGACCGTGCGCTCGAGCATTACCTTTCCAATCTCCTCAGTGATGCTGAACACTTCAAAGGGACATGCCTGTACACCAATGGCGCTTGTCCATTGGGCGGGGCATCCATTACCATTGATGCCATCTATAAACGCTGGCAGGCGACTGGGAGCGTATTGCTTGGCGAGCATGACCTGCTTGCCACCGCGGTTGACCTCGGCTACTTCATCGCCTCCATGCGTCGACCTGACGGCGGCTTCTACCATTCCTTCGACCCGCACTACGCCGGAACCATTGACCCCAATTACGCCGACCCGACGTTCAATGGCGAAGGTATGGCCGCATTATTACAGCTCTATGAAATGACCGGTAATGCATTTTGGCTTGAACAGGCGCGTGAGGTGAATGACTTCCTGGTGACACAAACCGTTACCGAAGATTACGGACACAGCTATGGGTTGGCTTTATTGGCCCGCCTGGATAAACTCAATACCTTAGATCAAACCTATGCCCAGCAGATCGCCGATCTCATTATTGCCGGGCAGATCCGTTCGTTGAATCCGATCAACTCCAGCGGCGCCACAGCGACCAAACTGGAGGCGCTGGCCTCCATTGCACAGGCATTGGCGCTTTCAGATGCCGACCCTGAACGGTTGGATCGCGAGATCCAGATCTTTACCACCTTTGTGCAGGCGCGCCAATTGCCGGAAAATGATTGTAATTTTGACATCACGGCTGAAATAAAGGAACGCTATATGGGCGGACTCTTTGCCAGTTGTGACGACCCCTCGATCCGTGTGGATGGACTTCAACATTGGGTCAATGGGTTGACGTTGTTCCTTGAATATCAAGGCATGAAAAAGTAGCTGTGATTCATAAGGGAGGCAATATGGCCTATCAATTGTTCGATGCGCAAAATCAGGAAGTGACCAATGCCGACCTTCAAAATAGAAGCGTTTGGTACAGGCACGGCGTCCGGCGTGAGGATGTGTTCGTTCAAACCTATGGGCAGGCATTTGATGTGCGCATCAACCCGGAGAAGAAAAATAACCCTACAGTTCCCGATCTGATCCACAAGGATCATCTGGCCGACCTGAAATGCCAGAATACACCCTTTTTCTTTGCCTTCAAAATGAAGATTGATCCCACGTATGCTGTCACCTTCAACTTGAAAGATATGTTCAGCTATGGAAGCTGGGGACACAACCATCGAAACTTTGTCATCTTTTACTGGGTCGATTGGGTTGCCGTCAAAATGGTTTCCAATGAAAAAAACTACACCGCCAAACCGCTGACCGGCGTGTGGAAAGTGGAGTTTGCAACGCTGGAACAAATGCGGCACAAGAGTCCCATTCATTGGTATAACCAAAGGAATCGCCAGCATGAAACAAGACCCGACTTGCAGAAGATCTTGTTGGAATTCGAACCCCGGCTCAAAGACGGCTCAGGAGTCTGGTCGATCCGCGAGACGGGAGTCAACGCTGCATGTAGTTATGTTTTTGATCTGAGAAACTTTGAGAGGCTTGTCTAAGCGCATTCATGAAAAAGAATATCGAGCAAACCAGTGAAGAAGAGCGAGTGGTCTTCTACAATGATTCGGCGGAGCCTACGGTTCCGTCGCAGGTGACAGCCAAAACGAAGTTGGAGGCGTTGAACCTCAACTGGCGTGAACGCGACCTGCCGGAGAAGATCCGCACCAAGCATGTCCATCGCCTGCATCCGTATCTTGGAAAATACATCCCACAACTGGTTGAAATTTTTTTGCGGAAATATTTCAAACCGGGGCAAACGGTGCTTGACCCCTTTAGCGGATCGGGTACAACGTTGGTGCAGGCTAACGAGTTGGGCATTCATTCGGTTGGTTATGATATTTCGGCCTTCAATATTGTTCTGGCGCGCGCAAAGACCAAGACCTACGATCTGAAAAAAGTTCGCGGGGAGATTTTGGATATTTTGGAACGGGTTCATCAGGCGACGCAAAACGAGGCGCAGCAATTGAGCTTGTGGACCGATGGAAAAAAAGGCCGCAGGAAGGAAAAGGTCAATGAATATTTGCACGCCTGGTATGCGCCTGCTGCCCTGCATGAGCTTATTACCTATCGGGATCTGATTTCAGAATACGATGACCAGGATCTTCTGAAGGTGATTCTGTCTCGCGCTGCGCGCTCGGCCCGCCTCACGACTCACTTTGACCTGGACTTTCCAAAGAAACCTCAAATAGAGCCGTATTGGTGTTACAAACACAGCCGCACCTGTACGCCGACACAGGATGCTTATCAGTTCATCAAGCGTTACAGTTTGGACACCATTAAACGCATTGAGGAGTTTGCTCAACAACGGACAAATGCGACTGTGCAAATATTTCATGACGACAGCCGCAAGGCGCAGATTCCGATGATTGATGGTGTGATGACCAGTCCGCCTTATGTGGGGTTGATCGATTATCACGACCAGCATCGCTATGCCTACGAATTGCTTGGTTTGGAAGACCGCAGCGGGTTCGAGATCGGCCCGGCCAGCGGCGGCTCGAGCCAGAAGGCGAAACGAAAATATCAGGAAGGGATTGCCGAGGTTTTCACGAACGCGCTCAAGTCGATGACGAAAGGCGGGCGTTTGATCGTTGTTGCAGGTGACCGGCATGATTTGTATGGCGAGATTGCGACCATGTGTGATGTCAATGTGGAGGCGGTGTTGCAGCGCCATGTCAACCGCAGGACGGGCAGACGTTCCGGTGAGTTCTTTGAGTCTGTGTTTATTTGGAGAAAGAAATAGATCAAAGGCTTGATAACAAAAACGCCCCGGTTTCTTCCGGGGCGTTTTGCATACATATGGAGTTTATACGGCTTTCTCGCGCAAGACGGAACTGATGTAGTCCATGATGGAAACGACGATCGCGATGGCGATCATCTGTGCGCTGGCGGCGCGGTAGTTCAACAAGTTGATGTTCTGTTGAAGCAGGAAACCGATGCCGCCGCCGCCCACAAAGCCGATGATGGTGGACATGCGCACGTTGATGTCCCAACGATACATGGTGTAGGAAATATAAGGCGGGACGATCTGTGGAATGACGGCATAGATGATGGTCTGCAAGCGATTTGCACCCGTGGCCTCTATCGCCTCCAGCGGACCTGCGGAGATGCTTTCCACTTGTTCGGAGTAGAGCTTGGCCAGGCTGACGATGGTATGCAGGCCGAGCGCCATTACACCGGCAAAGGGCCCGATGCCCACAGCGATGACGAATACGATCGCCATGACCAAGGCTTCCACCGAACGCAGTCCGTTTAGAATGGTGCGGGTGATGGTGTAGACTACCAAACCGATCGGGAGTGATTCTTTGGGTTTGGTTAATAATGCAAGCAGAAGCCCTGAGGCGGCTCCGACGATCACAGGGCCCCAAAGGGTGTATTCCGGGCGGCCAATCTCATATAGGATTTCTACTAATTGACCTAGTAAACCGAACACTACAGCACCAGCAATCATTGACAGGATAAGATTAATGGTTTTGACCGTGGGGGCTAGCATCTTTTCGGATGCATTTTGGCCGATGCGACCCAGGAAATTGCTTAACGCACCGCCGGCGGCTAGTGCGCCAATGGCGGGTGTGATGATTGCGATAATATCGCCAATCTGGAAGAAGAAATACCCAATGAAACTGAATGTTCCCAATGATAATTGCAGGGTCTCTCCAAGGTTTCTGGTAAGGCTGGCAAGTTGAAATAACCCAAAAAAGCCAGCCACCACTGATATCAAAAGCACACCCAGGTGAGCCAGGCGCATTGATGGGGCAGTCTGCGTGGTTTCAACCTGTGGCATGGCCCAACGTAAGCCAAGCCATATTAGAACCGGCAAAACAATGACCATGATTAGGTTGATCAGTGTATTCGTGCCAACGACTGTGCTTAGATTACCGATCCAGTTCACGACTATGAATCCGATTCCGATTCCAATTGGCCATCCCAATACTGATAAAGCGATACTGGTGAGAGGGCTGCGAACGGATTTCATGAGGTTGCGCGCGGCGATGAAACTTAGTGGTATGGCCAGGAATGTCCCGAAGACGGTTGCTAGAAGGGCGAGAAAAACTGTTTCGACGATCTTGTCCCAGGTATCATAGGCTGTTTGGGTAAAGTGAGGCAGACCAACGTTCTTCCGCAGGGTTGCACGAATGTATTGCACGTCATCGCTGGGGCGTTTGGGGAGTTCCAGGGTTGTGACGAAGTGTCCATGGTCGTCTGTCTCTGCGTTCTCGCGGCCGAGGGTGACAATGTTAGTCGGGTCGTTGCCGGGAACGAAGCGTAATGGACCTGTGGTATTGGGTGCAAAGTTGAAACCTTCTACTTGAATGGTCTCGCCCGGTGCTGCACAGGATGGTGTTATTACAATATATGGTTCCGATGTATTTTGCTCAGGTGTGGTGAGCGCACTGATATCCGGCGGACAGGGAACATAAATGGGATAGTTGACGATCTCTTCCACCTGGTCATATTCAAAAATCTCGGGTTTTGCAAGTGCTCGTGTTACGCGGATCAGACTCTCCTGGCGTTTTTCGCTGCGGAGTTCTTCAAGGTTCACTTTTGTGATCTGAAAGCCATACGCAAAGATCACCATGACCAGGAAAGAGACAAGCCCAACCTGTACGGATTTCATGGGGGATGATTTCTTTTTGTCCATCGGTCTACCCTACCCGCTCGGCATCGCGGCCATAAATATCTTTGAATTTTTTGTCGTCGATATCTTTGGGCAGGCCTTCAAAGACCAATTGGCCCTGATTGAGCGCCACGACCCGGTCCGCGTAGCGGTGGACAAGGTCAAGAAAATGCAAGCTGCACAGGACGGTGACGCCGTCTTTTTTGTTAATATCTTCAAGATGACTCATGATGCTGTGCGCAAGTACCGGGTCAAGGCTGGCAACCGGCTCATCCGCCAGGACCATCTTCGGGTCCTGCATGAGTGCGCGTGCGATACCAACCCGTTGTTGCTGCCCGCCGCTCAATTCATCTGCCCTGTGGTAGGCTTTGTCGGCGATCCCGACCCTTTTTAATTGCTGAATAGCCTTTTCAACATCCTCTTTGGGAAAGCGGTTGACCAGACTCCAGACCGGGTTGACATACCCCAACCGTCCGGCAAGGACATTGGTGATGACCTTCGAGCGATGCACCAGGTTGAAGTGTTGAAAGACCATGCCGATCCGGCGTCGGATGCGGCGCATTTCCTCCTGGGATGCGGCGGTGATATCTTCGCCATTCCATAAAATCTGTCCGTCGGTGGGTTCGATCAATCGGTTGATGCATCGCAACAACGTGGATTTACCCGAACCACTTAACCCAATGACGGCCAGGAATTGCCCGTCGGGTACTTCGAAACTGACATTGTCTAGGGCTTTGACGCCGCCGTCGTAAATCTTGGTCAGGTTTTTTATTTGCAGCATGGGGATGTCCTGAGAGTTTAATATCTGGTGCTTGTATCAGATTTCCCTGATTATAAGTTATCCCCGCTTTTTTTCGACTTACACTTAAAAAATGAAATAAGAACGATTTGGGGCAGGGCCGCTTTGGCAGCCCTGCCCCAATGTATTACGCGGGATGAAAAGGTTATTCGGGAAGTTTGTAACCGGTGGCGGCAACCATTTCACGCACCATATCATATTCGGCATCTTCAGCCGGGGCAATGCCAGACCAGCCGTAGAAATCTGCGGAGCCGATGGAGGTACCCCAGGCTTCGGTCTGAGAGAAGGCCATCAGAGCTTCTTCGATCTGGGCGCGGACATCAGCGGGGAATTCGGGGCCGAAGGATAGGGTATCGTTCGGGATCGCAGCAGAAACGGCCAGGATGCGAACTTTTTGAATTACATCTGGAGCTTCGGTGCGGATGTTGGCACGGGCATCGAGGATGCGATAGCCGTCGCAGAGCAATTTCTTGCCTTCAGCATCGGGAGCACAGTTGGCAATGGATTCTTCGGGAATTTCATACTGGGCAAGATCAGTGATACCGCCAGCAAGATAGTCATCATAGGTGAAGATGGGCGCGCCATCGGGATTCAAAGGCACACTGTAGAACACGGTACCGAAATCGACTTCGCCATTGTATACAGCGGTGACGGTCTGGTTGTGTCCGCCGGTCTGGACCTGCTCACCAGGGGTAATACCAGCTGCAGCGAGTTCAACGGTCGGAACCATGTAACCGGAGGTTGAACCCTGATCGCCGTAACCCCAGGTCTTGCCTTCGAGGTCAGCCAGACTCTGAATTTCACTGTCGCGGGCGACAATGTATTCAGCCCAGTACACAGGGTAGCCGAAGCGAATGGCTTTGAAGGAAACATCCACGCCGCACAACTGGCTGGCGATGGCGTAACCAAGGCCGGGGATGAAAGCCATGGTATCTGTGGGGGAGGCGCACATCTCTTCGACGGTTGCTGCATAGGAGGTCGGAACCACCACTTCGAAGGTAAGGCCGGTGGCTTCGTTCAAAGCGGCAGCCATCACTTCGCCACCCGTGGTAATGATGTTGGCATCTACGGACGGAACGAACAGCACCTTGATGGGGTGTTCGGGGGATCCAATAGCGGGCATGGCTTCGGTGGGCTCGGCTGTCGGCTCTTCGGTGGGAGCTTCAGTGGGGGCCTCGGTGGCAACGGGTTCTTCCACTGGGGCTTCTGTGGCAGGCGTACCACAGGCGCTGAGAATCATCGAGGCGGCCACGATAAGGGTCAGCAGGACGAACAAATTACGTTTGTACATTTTTCTCCTCTTTCTACAAGGTAAATATGGGTTTTTCCTGGGGCATAATCACCCCGGACAGTTTGATGATACCGCTTGTTAACATTGTTAACAAGTGTGCTTCTCTTAAAATTTTTGTTACAAAGTTCACAATATTAGAAGATAAAATCGTACATACAAATTTCGGCATCGAAGCGATTATAAAAAGGATGTGTGAAGAACAGGACAACAGCGATTTAAAGGACACTTAAGATTGAGTTAACCCTCAGCAGGCGTCTGTTTAACGTCCCCATCCAGCCTCGCATCTTTAAAAAAATCTCCCGCCACCAAACGAATGACGGGAGATAAAACAGACGAGAACCTACTTCGCCCTCATCCGATTGTTTCTCGGATTGTGCTCCACTTCCGCGAGCCCCAGGGCTTCCATCAGCGGCGGAATGTACATGCCAAAACGGCCGCGAAAGCCCTTCTTTAAACCGTACCAGCCTCCGACGGGGTTTTGAGGCGAGCGCGCCCAATATTCCACCGTGCCTTCCACGGCCTCCTGTTTTTCATCCTTGCTGCCCAG
>DAOQPR010000023.1:0-15699 GCA_035333265.1 Anaerolineales bacterium | reverse complement strand
TCCAAGATGTACTTGTATATCGAAAAGATTTGTTAGGAAATTAGTCTGATTGACCTTGGAGCAAGAATAGGGAAAACTGGGGGCATGGCGCTAAATCATAAACAAGCATTGGACTTGCTTAACTCACGATCATTAGTTACTTCGATCGAGCAGGATTTGACTCGATTGATCCGCAGAGGGATATCCGCTTGGCCCGGCGGCTCTGACGAAGTGACGGCTCAGATTCTCCGGAATATCCTGTCTCGGTGGAACTGTGCTTTGTTTGCTCCTGATGATGAGGTGACACCGAGTCAAAAGAATTTGACCATCGTCGTGCTAACTCTTTTGCTCCACAAATATGGGTTTCAAGAGCAGTCTCTTACCTCCAAAGCACATCAAGCTATCGATTCCATAAATAACGATATCCTCCTTGACGATCAATTTTTCAGGAAGACTTCGGACCTCAAAGAACTTTTGTCGTCACCGCCAGTTCTTCGCTCACGGAAACCAACCCGCCCTGCGGATGTCACCTTTTGGCGGGCAGGCGACTTGGCGACGTATCAAGTTGGTGAGACGTTTTACGCGTTGTACATCCATGGTCTTGTAGGTGTGAAAGAAGCGCCGATCGTTGAGTTCTTTGACATTGCATTGTCACGCCGCCCTGCACAGGGTGATATTTTAGGACAAAAAATGCGGGGCGTCTCATTCAACGATGGAGTGATCCGTGCTCAACGGTATATCGTATTTGGCATGCGTGATATGCCCGACCCTGCGAATCAGTTCCATTTGCTTGGGAACGTTCCCCACTTTAAACCAGATCATACTCAACTAGCCCCATCGATTGGCATTGGAGTGGTGACAGATATTTTCAGGCTTGCGGATGAGGTTCGCGAGAAATTGTTTACTGAAGAATAATTTCGAGAGAGAGTTCACTTTGACCGAAAACTTTATTTATCCGCTTGATCTTAAGCAATCCCGTCCGTTCCATTTTGTGGAGGAGAGCACGCCTGTGGATGTGAGAATTGGCGGTAATATGCCCGATGGATTATCCGTCCGCCTCCACGAAGGCGCCCGGTATTTTGGGACATTCCCAATTTACGATGAAATTTCCCGCCTCTATTTTTCGATTTTTATTAACTGTTCATTTGCGAACTTTATCAAAGCCTTGAATCGGGGATTTCAAACTGATGATAGGATCGTTGTTGCCATCCATGAGAGCCTGCCACGCAGTACTTCTGCGAAATATGGATCGGGGTTAAGCCAACATGCGATCCATATCGATGCCGTCGGGGCTGACCTCATTCAAAGCGATACGGGTGAAACCGTTGTACGAGAAGGGCATAAATTTGGTGGGAGCCCATACAGCATTCAAAAGCCGGTCCTGCCGGGGAGTGAGGCGTTGTTCTTGAAAGGATATAAACAGGTTTTACAGGTCGATTTTCCCAGCCCTTCTGATGGAAGGGTTTCGGGTTCGTGGCCTTTTGGTGATGGAATATTTAATTTATTTTGGAAAGACCCGTTCGAGAAAGAACACTATCATTGGTATTTACAAGGATAAGGCAGGTAAATATGTCAAAGCGCTCCAAATTATTATTTTTACTCTTGACCATCTTCGTGATCCCGGCATGTATCTTTAACTCCGGATATCAGGAGAAGAACGGCACGTATGTGTATGTCCTTTCATGTGAGGGCACCACCAGGGATAACCCGATCGAAGGGGTTGACCCCGAAACCTTTGTGATCCTGGACAAAAATGGATACGCCAAAGACAAACTACGGGTGTATTACAAAGGCTATCCCGTGGAAGGTGCAAACCCGCTCAGTTTTGAGCGCATCACGGAGCATTACGGCAAGGATGCTGACCATGTCTATTATGAGCTGGAACTTGTCCCTGGCGCGGACCCTGCAACCTTTAAAGTATTCGAAACCCAGTGGGGCAGAGACGTCCACGATATCTATCTTCAGTATCGACCTTTGGAAGCCTGTGACCCGAGCACCTTTGAAATATTGGCAGAAAGCTGGCAGCGTGACAGTAAGTGCGTATATTTCCAAGGCAGGAAAGCTCCCGATGCAGACCCGGCTTCATTTGTTGTTTTGAATTTCTCTTTTGGGAAAGATAAGAACCATGTGTACAGCAATGACCCCGTCATCATCGAAGGTGCGGACCCGGTCACCTTTAAAGTTCAGGAAGTATGTAAAGTCTGCGGTGAAGACAAGAATGGTTGTTATGTAGATAATAAAAAAGCGAGTTGCCCGGCAAAATAAAGCGTAGGGCTGGTGTGTTTTTTATTGTTTAATAAAGTGTATACTGTGAAATAACGGTCCGTTCTTGGAGAGAGGAACCCCCTATGACAACTCGTGAAGAAGCAGTCATTATCAATTCGTTGGTGCGGCAGGCATTGATCTCAATGCAGGAGGTGATGGGGGACAACGGTTTGAACGCCGTGTTGAAATCTTGCGGACTGGAACGGTTTGTGGGGAATTTCCCTCCAAATGACTTGAATCCATCCATCAAGGCATCGCAATATGCCCAGTTAAATCAGGCGATCGAAGATTTTTACGGGCGCGGCGGCAAAGGGATGTTGTTGCGGGTCGGTCGGGCTTCTTTTCAATATGGCGTGCGCGAACAGGCGGCGCTGCTGGGCATTGCAGGTGTGGCGCTTAAGTTATTGCCGGAAAAGCAGCGCATCAAGTTCATCCTGAATGGAATGGCGGATGCGCTGAAGAAGAGCAACCCGCAGGTCAAGGCATGGGTGGATGAAACTGATGACAAACTTGCATATGTCGATGCCACCTGCGGGGTCTGCAACTCACGTCACAGCGATCATTCGATCTGCTATCTTTACATTGGCTCTGTTTCTGAAGCTGTAAAGTGGGCAACCGGCAAAGAGTATGAGGTGATCGAGACTCATTGCACCGCGAAAGGCGATGAATATTGCCGCTTTGAAGTGGGAAATGTGAAGGAATGACCGTCAATTGGGATTGTTATTGGCCCGTATTGTTCAGAATTTAATACAAGAACCCCGCCTCAGTTCATTCCTGGAGCGGGGTTCTTATTACTTAATTATTGTATATTCACTTATGGCTGTGGTGTTTCTGTAACGTCGTTGGCAGCCTCAAGTGTGGAGAGTTGTTCGGCCTGGGCGGTCTTTTGTGCTTCTACTGCTTCGGTGGCTATGGTAATGAAATTCGGCTCGGTGGGTGCGCGCTGTTGCCAGACGTCGAAGGTTTCCACACCGTATTCCTCACGGGCAGAGGTGAGCCAATCGCTGAAGGCAGTGTCCTTTGCGGTCTGATATTCGTCAGCCGACAATGGACGATCCTGTTTGGCGATCAGCTGGATGATGTGATAGCCAAACTGGGATTGTACTGGCTCGGTGGTGAAATCTCCCGGATTCTTGAGGGCGAAAGCAGCGGTTTCAAACTCAGGCACCATGGCACCTTTGCCAAACCAGCCAAGATCGCCGCCAGTGGAGGCGGAACCGTCCGTGGAGAATTCACGGGCGAGTTCAGCGAAATCACCGCCGTCCTGCAATTTGGCAATGATGTCTTTTGCAGTGGCTTCATCGGCTACGAGGATATGGCGTGCCCAAACCTGTTCCTGGGTCGGCTTGACCTCTGCGGTGATCACTTCCTGCAATTTGCGTCGCAGGATCTGACTCTCGAAGAAATCGCGGTAATAGTCTGCACTAAAGCCATATTTGGCAAGGTTGGTATTGGTCTTATCCAACATACCCTGGAATCCCTCTTCTGTGATCGGGGTGGAAGTTGGGAAGGGGGTAGCGGTGGGCCCGGCGGTGGGAGTGGTGGTTGGGAGCAATGTAGCCGTGGCCGTGGGAGACGCCGTAAAGGTGGCAGTTGGTTCAGCCGTGTTGGTGCCTTCGCCGGGGGTGTTTTCCACAGGTTGAGCTGTGGCCGTGGCTGTAGATTCAGGCGTCGGCGAGAATTGAGGCGTAGCCGTCGGCTCGAGGGTGGCTGTTACCAGATCGAAGATGCTTTCTGGATTATCCGGCATGACGACCTGGGTGGCGGTCAAGGTAGGGGTTGGCGTCCCATTGGGGAAATATCCAAAGCCGGCTTCAACCTCGGCATTCAGTTCTTCTTCGCTGACGGTGATACCGCGCTTGGCGGCTTCCTGGCGGATGAGTTCTTCGTCGATGAGTTCATCCAATACAGTTTGACCAACCGAGGTTGGGTCATTCAATTGTGCTTCGATCTGCTGGAGCTGACTGGTAACATCCATGCCGAAATACTGGGCGTATTGTTGGTATTGGTTGTAGTTATCCAGAAGCTGCTGGCGGCGCAGGCGGATGCGCGGCTCAAGATCCTTGACAAGGATCTCGGTATCGCCTACCTTGGCAACCGGGCGGTTAAGTTGCAGTACAGCAACATCCAGCCAGCCGTATAACAGTAAAAGCGCCACCACGGCGATAATGCCGAAGAAACTATAAAGCACAATGCGAGTCTGCCTTTGTTCACGTTCGAGGCGGGCTACATGTTTTTTATGTAGAACGGGCTTTTTGCCCGATTCGTTTGTCATGGTCCTACTCCTTAAAAAACGTCTAAAGATTAGCACACATCACAGCGGTTCAACCGTGATGATGGTGGGAATTCAGACATTCTCTTGGTAGATTTTCAGGCGCGCCTTGCAGGCAGGGAAATGCGTTCAGGTCGCCCCTGGTAAAGTTGCAACATAAATTGGGGCATGGAAATTCCCATGCCCCAATTCCATGGAAGCTACTAGCGGTCGTCGACGCCTTTATTGGCGAAGGGCAACAGTGCCACGTGGCGGGCTTGCTTGACCGCGGCAGCAACCAGTCGCTGGTGCTTGGCACAGGCGCCGGTCTGGCGACGCGGGCGCAGGTTGCCTTCTTCTGTTACATACTTGCGCAAAATGTCGATCTTCTTGTAATCGATGGTCAGGGTCTTATCGGCGCAGAACTGGCAGAACTTGGGTTTCGCAAAGAATTTGCGATCGCCGCGTTCCCCGCCGCCTTCGCCGCCTGAACTTCGTTCGGGTCGTTCGTCACTCATGGGTTACTCCAGATTATTTACTATTCGTGCTTATTCACAAAAAGGTCAAGGGTCAGGTTTTAATTCTTGGTGACCCTGTTACCCGTTGTGGTAAAAGACTGCTTTACTAAAACGGAAATTCCTCATCCACCGTTCCACTGCTGGTGGGTTCGGCAGGGGTGCCTTCCGTTTCGTGGTTGTTGGATGAATCGCGCCGGTCGCCCAGCATCATCATTTCATTGGCAACAATTTCCACACTGGTATGTTTTACACCTTCCTTGTCATCCCAACGGCGGGTTTGCAGGCGTCCTTCCACATAAACCTGCTGCCCCTTGGTGAGATACTGCTTGCAGATCTCGGCCAGGGTGCCCCAGGCAACCACACTGAACCATTCGGTCTCGTTGTGGCGTTCGCCGTCGGCGCTGTTCCAGGTGCGGCTGACAGCCACCGTAAAGGTCGTCACCGGCTTCCCGGAGGGGGTGTAACGCATCTCAGGATCCTTCCCGAGATGACCAATGATTTGTACTTTGTTCAGGCCTCGGCTCATAATTCGCTCCTTCTAAAGTATTGGCCGAATTCGATTTATCCAATAACGGAAAGCATATGTCGCATGATCGCTTCCTGGTAACGCAGATTGCGTTCCAGTTCAGATGTTGCGGCAGGATTCATGGTTACGTTCAGCAGAACGTACTGGCCTTCGCGGTGCTTGTTGATGGTGTAAGCCATACGGCGACGGCCCCACACCTCAGCTTTATCCACGTTGCCGCCTGAATCAGTAATCCAACCCTTCACCTTATCGAGCACGCCATTCATGGCGGTCTCATCCAGGTCGGGCTGAATGATGCACATCAGTTCGTATTTACGCATGTGGGAAAACCTCCTTTCCATGGGTATGTTCCAGTTCAAGCCGTGGGCCAGCCTGGAACGGAAAGGCACGTATAAGAATGTAACGTACCTAGTTTCGCGGGCGAAAGTTTACCACAGGAATCGCTTTTGAGGAGGAAAATCCCCGCCTCGTTCCCGTACTTGGGCCTGCTTCTACCCATTGACATTTGCCCACACTGTTGCCCAATTCCAATCTCTGATCTCTAATTCTCTACTCCTACCTAACATAAATCGGATTGCTATAAATCCACCCGCGTCTCTTTCCCAAATAATTGCGATAGACCTCAACCCGATACACCCCCGGCTCGGCAGTGATGTATGTGCAAGAGAGTTGATTCTTCCAGGTCTGAATCGGACGGCCATCTTTAAGCAGGATAATCTCACCAGCGGATGGAACTTTGGTTTGCAAAGTTACACCGAACTTTGCGGGAATCTCATCACCCATAACAGCGTTGCCTCCTTTTCCCTGGGCGCTGAAGCGGAAGCCTTTGGTGGGGGCGGGCAGGTCATAGCCGACGAAGCAATGCCCGGCTGCAAAGGCTCTGTAAATGGCGGAGCGGTCACTGGTCACATCCCCAGTCAACGGTCCGGGGAGAAGCGTGTGCGTGTTCACGGTGCGGAAGTGAAATTCATAGGGGAAGATGATGCGATGAATGGGACCCATATGCATATCCAACGCATGCGCATCCGAGCCGCCAATGGCAACCACCTTCTGACCGCTGGCTAATAATTCATCCCATTTGGTAAGCGTGTTTGGAATAGGCTGGTTGGCGACGAAAGCCGGAAAAAAGGCATAAAACGCACCATGCAATTTTGTGGGAACGACCGTTTTTAGCTCACTCAGCGCATTCCATAATTCGATGCCGGTGTAGTTTTGCACGCTCCAATCCTCCCATGAAATATCGGTTTCATTGAAGGCTTTAGCTTCGGGGTCGTCGGGGTGAGCCAGGAAGCAAATACCGCCTGCCTCACGTACCTGGTTGATGAGGTTTTGTGGATTCTCGGCAAAGGTCGCCAGCTCGCGATTCGCGCCAAAGACCAGCAGATGATTCTTCTGCGGGTCACGCGCCTGGTCATGCACTTCCTCGCCGATGAGCATGAGGATCTTTCGGTTTTTGTCTTTGTAATAGCCTTCAAATCCCTGCACAAGGATGTTATGGTCGGTGACGATGACCGCATCCACTCCAGCCTTGAGTGCGGCGGCGGCAATGTCTTTATGAACTCCGCTGCCATCCGAGTAGCGGGTATGCATGTGCAGGTTGACGGTGACTTCGTGCATAAATTTCCTTTTATCAAAAGATGTCCTCTTTTATCTTGGTCTTGATAAAAGAGGAAAGATGAGAAAATGTTATTAAAACCCTGCCGTTTGACGATTCACTTCACGAACAGGTATAATTTGCCCGCTAAATTCTAGGAGGCACTTTCGCATGTCAAACATTTTGGATATTGCTTTGATTATAACCTCGGTAGGTTTGATCCTCGGCGTCATCCTGCAGAGCAAGGGCGCAGGGTTGGGCGGCCTGACCGGCGCGGATACCGGCGGTGTCTTTACAGCTCGCCGCGGTATTGAGCGTGTTCTGTTTTGGGTGACGATCGTTCTCAGTGTGGTCTTTTTCGGCCTCGTCATTACCATCATCCTTCGTGGTTAATTTCCACGACCTTGAAAGGCCAGCCTTAGTGGGTTGCCTGGATTCCCGGGCAAGGCGGCCTTTTCTTTTTTATCCCCTACCTTTATGAAACGACTACGCTGGCAGATCCTGGTTGTGGCAGTCACATTGGTTATTGTGGCATTGCTGCTTCTCAGTCAACAGCCGGTTACTGTGATCACACTTCCTGAAGCAGCCCCTGGTGGAATTTACACCGAGGCTTTGATCGGCTCGATGGGGCGTTTGAATCCCATGTTGGATTGGAATAACCAGGCCGATCGGGATGTGGATCGTTTGATCTTCAGCGGCTTGATCAAATTTGACTCGCGCGGTTTGCCACAACCCGACCTTGCAGAATCCTGGGGCGTTTCCGCCGATGGCATGATCTACAACTTCACCCTGCGCCCCAACGCGCGCTGGCATGATGGCCAGCCGGTGACAAGCGACGATGTCCTTTTTACCATCGAAGTCATCAAAAGCGCCGGGTCGCTATTCCCGCAGGATATCAAGGACCTTTGGTCGCAAATTGAGATCAAACGCCTGGATGATCGGACATTTCAGTTCAAACTGCCGGAACCCTTTGCGCCCTTTTTGGATTATGCCACTTTTGGTGTTTTGCCAAAACATATTCTGGAGTCCATCCCTGCCGACCAACTTCCAACTGCGGAATTCAATTTAAAGCCAATCGGTACCGGTCCATATGTATTTGATAGTTTGCAAACAGGCAACGGTCAGATCACGGGCGTGGTGCTCAACGCCAATCCGGATTATTACATGGGGCCGCCTTTCATTGAGCAGATCGTCTTTCGGTACTATCCCAACTCTGCTACAGCATTGGATGCCTACCAGCAGGGTGAGGTTCTTGGCATCAGCCAGTTGACTGAAGATGTGTTGGATGCGGCTTTGCAGGAACAACCCCTCTCTGTTTACACCAGTCGCCTGCCACAGATGGGATTGGTTTTCCTGAACCTGAACAACCCCACCGTGGGCTTTCTGCAAAATGCGAGTGTCCGCCGTGCGCTGATGCTGGGCATCAATCGCAATATCATCGTCTCCCATATTCTCAAGGGCCAGGCCATTATTGCGGATGGACCCATCCTGCCTGGATCGTGGGCTTTTTACGATGAGATCGAAAAGATCGGCTATGACCCGGATGCAGCTATTCAGTTATTGAATAAGGAAGGCTTTATTCTCGGGGCCGGGAGCAGCGCACGTTCAAAAGATGGACAACCCCTGGCCTTCACCATGGTCCATCCCGATGATGAATTACATACCCAGATCGCCCAAGCCATTCAAGCGGATTGGGCTTTGATCGGAGTTCAGGTAACTTTGCAGGCTATTTCTTATGACTCGCTGGTGAATGATTATTTAACCACCCGGCAATATGAGGCTGCGCTCGCAGACTTGAACACCTCCCGCACACCTGACCCGGACCCATATCTTTTCTGGCATCAATCTGAAGCAACGGGTGGGCAGAATTATTCGCAGTGGGATAACCGCACTGCCAGCGAATTTCTCGAAACAGCCCGCACCGCTGCCGATTTTGCGGAGCGCACGCGCCTCTATCGTAACTTTCAGGTTGTGTTCATGAAGGAACTGCCGTCCCTGCCTTTGTATTATCCTGTTTATTCCTACGGCGTGGATGCGCAAGTGCAGGGCGTTCAAGTTGCCCCGATGTATGATGTCAGTGACCGGCTGGCATTGATCACTGAGTGGTATCTGGTGACGCGGCGTTCGTTGGAAGAGCAGACGGCTGCCACCCCTGTAGTAACACCCTAGCTCAAAATATCTAAACTCAAACCCTAAAGGAGATCAAGGCCTTTAGGGTTTCTACTATCCAAAAGGAGAACCGCCATGTCTGATGTTCAAAAGGCCGTTGAGTACGTTCGCTCGAACCGTGTACGATTTTTGGAGGAGCTAAAGGAATTTGCGAATATTCCTTCCATCTCCACCCTCGATGAAAACAAAGGGGATGTTCAACGTGCCGCTGAGTGGGTGGCGGATCAATTACGCTCCATTGGAATGGAAAAAGTGCAAGTCATGCCGACGGCCGGGCATCCGGTTGTGTATGGGGAGTGGATGCATGCCGGCCCGCTTGCGCCGGTGATCATGATCTATGGTCATTATGATGTCCAACCTGTCGACCCGATCGAGCTTTGGTCGTCTGACCCATTCAAGGCGGAGGTGCGAGGCGATTATCTTTTTGGCCGCGGCACATCGGATATGAAAGGTCAAGTGGTGGCCTCGATCAAGGCCGTTGAATCCATCGTTCGTACAACAGGCTTGAAGGTCAACCTCAAGTGGCTGGTTGAAGGTGAGGAAGAGATTGGCTCGGAGCACCTCGGTGATTTCATCAAAAAGAACAGGAAATTGCTTAAGTCTGATTTCTGCTTGAATCCGGATGCGGGCATGATCGCCGCTGACAAGCCGACCATCACCACCGGGTTACGCGGTCTCGCTTATTTTGAATTGCGTGTCCACGGCCCAAGCAAGGATTTACATTCCGGACTTTTTGGCGGGACGGTTCATAACCCGGCCCAGGCATTGATCGAACTGGTGGCCGGGATGCACGATAAAAATGGAAAGATCACCCTGCCTGGTTTTTATGACAAGGTTCGCAAACTGAGCAAGAAGGAACATGAAGACTTCAAACGCCTGCCGGTGAAGGATAAGGATCTCATTAAGATGACAGGCGTACCGGCCTTGTGGGGTGAACCACAATTCATCCCTGCCGAACGCACGGGCGCACGTCCAACTCTTGAAGTAAACGGTTTGCTCTCCGGCTTTACTGGGCAGGGCTCAAAGACCGTTTTACCTGCCTGGGCAATGGCGAAGATCTCCTGCCGCCTTGTGCCCGATCAAACCCCCGAAGAAGTGGAAAAGCAAATGCGTGCGTATTTGAAAAAGAATGCGCCCAAGACCATCAAATGGGAATTGCAGCATTTGCATTCGGCCGGTGCCGCACTTACGAACACAGACTCGGAAGGTGTTCGCGCTTTGGCAAAGGCGTTGGAAACCGTGTGGGGCAAGCGTCCCTACTTCAAGCGTGAAGGCGGCTCCATTGGTTCAGTGGTGCTTTTGCAAAATTATGTCGGCGCGGATTCGCTCCTGACTGGTTTTGGCCTGCCGGATGATAACGTCCACTCGCCGAACGAACGAATGCATCTACCCACCTGGTATAAGGGCATCGAAGCGTTTACGCATTTCTTTAGCAATTTCTGATCGTAGGGGCGACCCTCGCGGTCGCCCTTTTTGGATAAACGGATAGGGACAAGGGCAAGCCTTGTCCCCACAACAGGAATTAATTAATGGAAGATCGAATTATCAGCTATGGCGGTCAGGCCGTGATCGAAGGCGTTATGATGCGTGGGCGCAAAGCCTTCGCTGTTGCGATGCGCGCGCCCGATGGCAAGATCGTTGTGCATACTGAAAAACTTGCAAGCGTGTATCAATCTGCAATTGCGAAAATTCCCTTTTTGCGAGGCGTGATTTTGTTATGGGATGCATTGGGATTGGGCATGCGCGCCTTGACCTTATCTGCGAACACCCAAACCGGCGAAGATGAAAAACTGGAAGGCCCGGCTCTTTATCTGACTTTGGGCCTGTCTCTAACCTTTGGCATTGGACTCTTCTTTTTGCTTCCCGCTGGGATCGGCGGCTGGGTGGAGCATGGCTTTGCTCAAACCACCTCCGCCTTGTGGCTTGGAAATTTAGTTGAAGGTCTGTTGCGTTTACTGATTCTTATTGGGTATATCTGGGCCATTGGGTTTATGCCGGATATCAAACGCGTATTCCAATATCATGGCGCAGAACACAAGACCATCAATGCTTATGAAGCAGGCGCGGAGTTGACTCCAGAAGTTGTGGCAGGCTACCCCATCGAACATCCGCGCTGTGGCACGGCTTTTTTGCTGACACTGGTGTTGCTCTCCATTTTGGTTTTTACGGCCTTGGGTCCCGTGCCCATCCTCTGGCGGCTTGTCACTCGCATTCTCTTCATCCCCATTCTGGCGGGTATTGCCGTGGAATATATTCGTTGGACGGCGAATCATTTGAACAACCCTATTGTGCAAATTTTGATTAAACCCAACCTAGCCTTGCAAAGCCTGACCACCCGTCCACCCGACCTGACCATGCTCGAAGTTGCGATCGAATCCTTTCAAGCCATGCGAAAGGCAGAGGTAGAGACAGCCTAACGTAGGTTTTTCGTAGCCCAAGAGACAGGTAAAAGCCTGTCTCTTTTTATTTGTTTTTCATTTTTGGTTGTTAGCATGAGGTCATGAAGAAAAAAATCAGATCAGGCTGGTTCTGGAGTATTCTGGCCGGGGTGTTGCTTTTCGTTGGCGCGTATTATGCCTCTACCATTGGGCGTCCAGCGCCCATTCCGATAACGCAGGAATTGCATGATGGGGTGGTCTATCACCGTGTTGTGCATTATCTGCCGCATTCAATGATCGCCCATATTATCGTCATTGACCGCAAGAAGGAGGATGTAAAATTTATTGTCACTCCCGCTGATGATGTGGAAGAGGGCACTATAAGAGCACGTACCACCTCTGCCTTTTTGGAAGAATTTAATGTGCAGATCGCCATTAATGGAGACGGTTTTTTTCCCTGGTGGTCTCACAGTTTGGTGGACTATTATCCACACAGCGGTGACCCGGTTACACCGAAAGGATTTTCCGCTGCTTTTGGAACGGTCTATGCAGATGGACTGGGGGATGAGACTCTGGAACCAACCTTATTTATCAGCCGCCGTAACGAATTGACCTTCAATCTACCGCCCAATAAGATCTATCATGCCATATCTGGCGACCGTATGCTGGTCATTGGCGGCGAGATTGTTGACGGGTTACATGATACGGTACTGCATCCGCGTACAGCCATTGGAGTTAATCGCAATGGTCGATATGTGATCCTTGCCGTGGTGGATGGGCGACAGCCTTTTTATAGTAACGGTGCAACCTTTCAGGAACTTGCCAGACTCATGAAGGATTTTGGCGCTCATTATGCGATGGCTTTGGATGGAGGCGGTTCCTCAGCCATGGTGATCGAAGGTCAGGATGGCGGTTCATTGGTTTTGAATTCACCCATCGATAACTATATTCCAGGCCGAGAAAGGCCAGTGGCAAATCATTTGGGGATTCAGATCACCTGGTGATTGTTTTCAGGTGATCCCTATTTCTTTCAAAGGATACTCGATATTCTCCATCAGTTGCCTTAAGTCGATAACTGGAATGCAATTATGTTGCAACCCGGCAGCAATAGACTTGTAATATGGTCAGCTTTCAAGCGAATATAAAATGGGGTATGTAAAGGAGATTTCGAAACTTAATGAAAAATATAATTCGTGCTGCAACGTTGACTACAACACTCTTTAGCGCGTTTACCCCAGGAACATATGTTTTGGCGCTTGGGAATCATATGACCATAGCAAGGGCGGAATTGATGGCAGAGGCTGCCTTGCCTACTGGTACGGTGATCGTACTTTCCATTATTGGAATTTTTATACTTATCGGGATCTTTATGTTGATTCGTCTTCTTCGCGAGGATTAAGGCGGGCAGGGTTTTCATAACGACAACATGGGTGAAATATAGTTTTGTTGAACAGGTTATTAAAATTCGATCTCTCCAATTTGTTCGAAGTTAATATCGAAGAGTTCCTCCGTCTCTGTTTCCAACTCTACATCGAGTGCGTCGCCTGCCTTTGCACCGCGAAGGCAATATGATCTGTAAGGGCAGTAAAGACATCGGGTTGTGTCATTCGTTTTCGGGTAGTTGGAGGCGTTCTTAATTTCCTCTGCAATGCGGGTGAGGGCATCCCAATCGCGTTTGAATTGATCGGCTTGGTATGGGAAGCGGGCCGGGTCGTTTGGAAAATCTGAGAACCAATAGACCATCTCGACCTGTTCAGGGTGAATAGGCTGGTTTTGATTGAGAAAGGCTCCCGCCCGAACGAGCAATGCCCGATAGACCCGCGTTTGCCAGCGAAGGCCAAGAAACTCGCTTTTGGGTCGTTTGCGATAGGTCTTCCAATCGTAAATGTAAAATTTATCTTTGTGGGCGGCAATCAGGTCGTATTTGGCGACCAGGCGAAATGCTCCCAGCGGTGCAGATAAGGTTACTTCGGTCTTTAGACCTGACAGGTCTCGCAGACCTGTCAGGTCTTTTGAATTCGAGAAGTTTTCCCACCACCGTTGAAGATTATCCGAGTTTGTTAGTCTGGCAACTTGTTCTGCTGGAATGCCAATGAAATATTGCTGAACAAGCCGATGGAAATATTCACCCTCGCGTTGATGTTTTTCATTTTCCAGCGCGGGTTCGGTTTCGATGGCTGGATAGGCCAGCCGCTGGAGGTATCGCAGTTCAAAGCGACGTTGACAGTCATAGTAATCCTGTAGGGATGACTGGCTAAGCGAGGTTAATTCGATGGGCATATCTTATTTTGCCACAGAATGGAACGCCTATGCTATACTTTTGTGAAATGCCCTTGGTCACAAATTGCGCCACCCCTCTTCTCAAAAGCGCAATTTATAATCGTGTTGGGTATAAAAATACGGGGATGGACAGGGAACCCAGCCTTGCCATGCTCAGGAAAATTTGGAGTTTTGAATGGGACAGGAAACACAGGTAGCCGTTTTTATCGACTACGACAACATCGAAATAAGCGTTGAAGAAGCCTTTGGCAGAAACATTGATGTGGACTGGAGCCGCATCTTCAATTATGCCGCACAGATCGGGCGCGTGGTTTTGCGGCGCGCTTATGCTGATTGGGCTGAAGCTGCGAGTAAACAAAGGCAGCTTCTCAACATGGGCGTGGAATTGATCCATGTCAACAGCAAGCGCGGCAAGAATGCGGCTGATATCCGCATTGTGCTGGATGCATTGGAACTTTTTTACAACGAACGTGAAGCCTTTACGCATGTCTTGCTTATCTCCGGCGATGGAGATTTTACAGAGCTGGTTCATCGCCTGCGGGCGCATGGCAAGACGGTCATTGGTCTGGGCATCAGTGGCACCACGGCCGATTATCTCGTAAGCGCCTGTGATAAGTTTGTATATTATGACAAATGGCAGGGTGTTAATAAATTTAAAAAAGACCCCCCTGCCAATGGCGGCGTAAAGCAGCAACCAGCCGCAAAGCCGAATCCGCCTACGCAAAAGCAGCAGGAAAAGACACCCGCTCAACCGCAGAATCAGCCGTCCGCCAAACCCAGCGCTCCGGCTCCCATCTCCCCTGAAAAACGCCTGGAGAGGTATCTTGGCATTCTTTCTGCCCATAAGATCCGTATGACACCCAGTATTCACCGCCCATTGGTGATCTATAAATTATACGATCTTGTAAAAGAAAACCCAGATGTCACCTTCAACCAGTTGAAGGAACTCGCTCAAACCTTTTTTGCAAATGCTGGAGCAAAGATCGAACCTCAGCTAGCACTCGATGGTGCGCATCAACTTTTCCATACCTACTGTTTTGAATTTGACTCAGATACCTCCGAACGCATTATGGATCGCAAGATGAATTTCCCCGAGTCTGTAAATTCTCCTGCGGATTTGCTCAACAAATGTGATCAAAAACTTTTGCAAATGATCGTCAGTGATCTTGGCGCATCTGAAACGCTTGACAGGGAAGTTGCTGCAACGATTCTTTATGGCGGTGTGCGCAACCCCAAAGTGCTCGATCACATTCAAGAATTGCTCGATTCAGAAACTCAGGTATAATCGCGAACATGCTTTACATTTTCAGCGTAGGCAAACCTCTTTTCGCAATGGCGATCAATGGCTTCGATCGCGCCGTTCCTTGTCGTATTGCGCCTGTACGCTGAAAGTTTTTTGCTTTCACACGCCGCAGGTGTCGCCTGCGGCGTTTTTGTTTAACCCCACCGCTCTTGTGGGGGCTTAGCCCCCACAAGAGCAAGAGAAAATACCATGATCCAAATTCAACTCTCCAACATCACACTCGTCCTCGGTGCCAAGCGCATCTTCGAAAACCTAAACTGGGAAATTCAACGTGGTCAACGCATTGGTCTCATTGGTGCGAATGGCGCGGGGAAGTCTTCGCTGTTCAAACTTATCGAAGGCGAACATTCTCCCGAATTGGGTGGAAGCATCACCCGCGCCCGCCTCATCACTACGGGATACCTGCCTCAACACCCCGAGCTTGACCCTACTCTGA